>NZ_QTVP01000007.1:0-118488 GCF_003460645.1 Faecalibacterium sp. OF04-11AC
CTCTGGTGCTGCGGGCGCCGTGCCCGCCTCCGAGGCGCTGGGCGTCATGCCCGCCTCCGAGGCGCTGGGCGTCACCGTCGGGGCCGCCGTGGCCGTGGCCCGGGCTGTGCAGAAGCTCTGCGGCATCGAGCTGGGCATCAAGTGGGTCAACGACCTCTACTATCAGGGCAAAAAGGTCTGCGGCATCCTGACGGAAGCCGGCACCAGCGTGGAGAGCGGCCTGCTGGAATGGCTGGTGGTGGGCATCGGGCTCAACCTGACCACCACCCCGCCGACTGGCCGGAAGAGCTGGCCCGTACAGCGGGCAGCCTCTTCCCGGGCGGGCCAGCCCCTGTCGGCCGGGCGGCGCTGGCCGGGGCCATTGCCCGGGAGCTGCTGGCCCTCTGCCCGGCTTTCGACTGCCTGGACGAGTACCGCTCCCGCTGCTTTGTGCCGGGGCACTGGGTCACCGTCTGCACCGCCGCCGAGACCTACGCGGCCCGGGCCATCGCCATTGATGACAATGGTGCCCTCCTCGTGGAGCGGGAGGGTGGCCGCCGGGCCGCCCTGCAGCACGGCGAGGTGAGCATAAGACCAACGAAAACCGAGTAAAAAACACAGCGATACGAGTTCTGTTTGTCAGAAGCATCGTATCGCTGTGTTTGTATGTTGAATTTTAACGGGCTCGCCCTCTCAGGCGCTGACGCGCCAGCTCTCCCAAAGGGAGAGCTTTCATATTGTTTACGGTATGTAGGGGGACGTATAGGGCGAGGGGCCGAGCTCGGCGGCTTCCAGCACCTTGACGCCTGCGGACTCAAACGCGTGGCGGAGGGCGGCGGCATAGCCGGGCTTCTGGGCCTTGTTCTGGATGCAGATGGTGATAACGCCGTGGAGCGTCGTGCACTCCACGCCGATGGAAGCACCATCGGCGGGCACCCAGGTCTGGAAATCGGTAAGATACTTCTCCAAGTCCGGGTCGGCAGGGACGAACGGGTCGCCCTGATAGCTGACCCAGAAATCCGAGGGGAAGCCGCTGATGTACTCGCCCATCTGGAAGACGCGCTTCTTGATCTTGAGGGAAGCGCGCTGGCGGTACACCTGGTACACCCAGCCCATCTGCTCCGCCACCCGGAAGAGCTTGGGCTCTTTGGTCAGGTTGTGGCGGATGTCGGCCTCCACGCCAGGCACCAGCGTGGCCAGCGTATCGGCCTCCGTCACCGTGATCGGCCGCTGGAACGAGGCCACGCAGTTGAAGAGGGCCTTGGGCGTGCCCATGGCATCCCGGGCATCGGTGGAATAGTTGTACATCAGGTCATCCCGGCCAAAGTACTCCCGGCCCGCCTTGCAGAAGAGGGTGATCAGCGCACTGAACGGTTTGACCCCCAGCGGCAGAGCGGCGTCCAGCAGGCTCTGCTTGTCCAGCCGGACCCGGACGAGCTGAGGCTTTGCCTCGCTGATCTGGGTGACCTCTTTCTGCATGTCGTTCTCCACCTGGCTCTCCGGGTACCGGGCCAGAATGTCTTCAATGTCATAGGGCGGGTCCGACACAAGGGGCTCACAGGCAAAGGCCGTGCCATACCGCAGGTTGCAGTAGAGCTTGAGCACCAGCGTCACGAGCTGGGAACCGCCCCGGCCATCGGCCAGGAAGTGGAACCAGTCGAAAAAGATCTGGTTTCCCTCACAGCTGCAGGCCAGCTGATAGTCGTCGGTATCCTCCGGGATGTGGGGCTGTACATGCCCGATGCGGACCCGGAACGGCGCGTCGTTGGGGGCCAGGTGGGCCTCCCGCTTCTCCCAGACCACTTTCTGGAAGAAATACCCCGCCAGGGGCCGGGCCTCGTCACAAGCCTGCTGGAGCAGTTCCGCATCCACCGGGTCTTTCATCGTCAGCTCATAACGGCAGAGGACCGTATGCTCCCGGTAATAATACACGATGCCCTGAAAAACAGAGCGCTGTTCCGCATTCATGGGCGTTTACCCCACGTGGGCGGCCAGGTAATCGGCCAGGTCGCTGATGGTGACAAAGTTGCGCAGCTCCTTTTCCGGGATGCGCAGGCCAAACGTCTCCTCCAGGTCTGCCACCACGGTGAGGATCTCCATGGAGGACAGGTCCAGGTCGTCCATCAGGACGCTGTCTTCGGTGACATCTTCGGGCGAAATTTCAGCAACATCCTCCAGGATGGCGAGGATCTGGGATACGATTTCGGATCTTTCCATAGTGATTAGCTTCCTTTCCCGTTTACAAATCCGTGCGGGGACAGTGTGCCCCGCGGCGGGCTGGTTTATCCTGTTGTTTATTTGCGCAGCAGCTTGCCGGTGCCGGTACGGGGCAGCGGCTCGGTGCTGAACTCCACGGCGCTCATCCGCTTATACAGCGGCAGGGTGCGGTTGGTAGCGGTGATGTACTCCCGCACTTCCTCCTGCTTTGCTTCCTCGCAGTAGATGACGGCACAGATCTTTTTGCCCTTTTCCTTGACGACGCACTCTTTCACCGCCGGGCACTTGGCCAGCAGGCTTTCCAGCTCTTCCGGGCTGACATTCTCGCCGCTGTCCAGGATGATGAGGTTCTTCTTGCGGCCGGTGATGTAGTAATAACCATCCTCGTCGGCACGGGCCAGGTCGCCGGTGTGGAGCCAGCCGTCGGCATCCACCACCTCCGCGGTGGCCGCGGGGTCCTTATAGTAGCCCAGCATGACGCAGCCGCCCCGGATGCAGAGCTCGCCGTCCTCGGCGATCTTATACTCGCAGTGGTCGTCGGGCTTGCCGGCCGAGCGGATGTGCTTTTCGTCCTGGGCATAATTGATGATGCCGTCGCCGCAGGTCTCGGTCATGCCATACACCTGGGTGATCATCATGCCCTCCCGGGCCAGCTCAGCCAGCATCTTGCCATCAAACATGGCGGAAGAACCGCAGGGGTTCCACAGGCCGTTGAGACGCTCCCGGCGGCCCCGCTTGACATCTTTGTAGATGGACTCCATCAGCATGGGAGCCACGGCCATGGCGTCGCTGTGCATCAGCCGGACATCGCGGTAGAAATCCCGCAGGTCGCTGGAGAGGTTGAGGGCCCAGCCCTTACAGGGCCAGACAAACAGGCAGATGAACGTGCCAGATGGAACAGGGGCAGGATGCAGAAGTTGCTCAACACATCGTTCTTGTTCTCGGGCATGTGGGTATGTTTGTAATCCAGCATGGCACCGCCGAAAACCACCTGCGCCCCGGTGGTGGTAAAGAAGTTGCGCTCCGAGAGCATGACGGCCTTGCTGCGGCCAGTGGTGCCGGAGGTGAACATCAGCACCATCAGGTCATCGTGGCCGCGGGTGTTGGTGATGTCCATGGCGGGCTCGCTGTCCTTGAAGCTGTCCATGGGGCGGAGGATGGGGCCGTAAGCGGCCACCAGCTGATCCCGGCAGCCATAGTCGATGCCGTCGTTCAGGATGAGGCTGGGCTCCACCAGGCCGATCTCATATTCCAGCTCCGGCCAGGTCTTTTTCTGGTTCAGGGTCACGACCACGCCGCCCGCCAGGATGATGCCAAAGGCGTTGACGCCGTATTCATAGCAGTTTTTGCTCAGCAGGGCCACCCGCTTGCCTTTGATATCAGGGATGGCACCGCGCAGATAAGTCACCACACGGCGGATGTCCTGCACATACTGGGCATAGGTCTTTTCCACCACGGTCTCGCCGTCGGCGGCCACATAGCGAAACGCCACATGATCCGGGTACTGCCGCTCCATAGTCTGCGTTACAAGTTCAAACGCGTTATCGATCATTCTTTTTGCTCCTTGCCTTTTTCTTTTTTGCAACAACACGCCGGCAGCTGCAAGCACTGCCAATACCTTAATAATACCTGTTTTGGCAGGGAATTGCAACCGCGCGGCGCGGTCTTTTACAATTGTTTTATTTTTGCTGCATCCAGGTTCCGGCCTTCCTTGCGCAGCAGCTTGCCCAGAGCGTTGCGGGGCAGCGGCTCCGCCGTGAACTCCACGGCACTGATCCGCTTGTACAGCGGCAGGGTGCGGTTGCACTCGGTGATAAAGTCTTTCACCTCGGCCTGCCGCTCCTCCGCGCAGTAGACCACAGCGCAGATCTTCTGGCTCTTTTCTTTCACGATGCACTCCTGCACCGCCGGGCAGGCGGCCAGCTTGTGCTCCAGCTCCTCGGGGCTGACATTCTCGCCGTTGGCCAGGATCATGAGGTTCTTTTTGCGGCCCGTGATGTAATAGTAGCCATCCTCGTCGATGCGGCCCAGATCGCCGGTATGGAACCAGCCGTCCTTGTCGATGACTTCAGCGGTGGCCTCAGGGTCTTTATAATAGCCCAGCATGACGCTGTTGCCCCGGATGCAGATCACGCCGGTCTCATCCACCTTGTACTCACAGTGATCATCCGGCTTGCCAACGGCGCTCATGTGGTCAGCCGTCTGGGTAAAGTTGAGGATGCCGTCGCCGAATGTCTCGGTCATGCCATAGCACTGGTTGACCACAAAGCCGTTGGCGGCCAGCTCTTCCAGCATCTTGGGGTCGAGGGCGGCAGAGGAGCAGCACAGGTCCCACAGACCGTTGAGACGCTCCACGCGGCCTCGTTTGTAATCGTTGTAAATGGTCTCCACCAGCATGGGGGCCGAAGCCATGACGTCGCTGTGCATCAGGCCAAGGTCGCGGTAGAAATCGCGGATATCGCCGCAGAGGTTCAGGGCCCAGCCTGCCGGCGGGTAGGACATGACGCAGACAAAGCAGGCCATGTGGAAGAGCGGCAGCAGGGTCATGTGGCTCAGAGGCAGCTTCTGGCCCGCGGGCAGGCGGTTGGTGATCCAGTTTTCGGCCACCTCGGAGTAAGTAACCAGCGTGGAGCACATGTTCCGCTCCGAGAGCATGACGCCCTTGCTGCGGCCGGTGGTGCCGGAGGTGAACATCAGCATCATGAGGCCGTCGTGGTCCACACAGTTGGTCAGCTCCCCGGGAGTGGAATCCTTGTAGCAGTCCATGGGGCGGAGCAGCGGGCCGTAAGCGGCCTCCAGCTGGGCACGGCAGCCGTAATCAACGCCGTCGTTCAAAATCAGGGCAGGCTCCACCTGGCCCAGCTCATATTCCAGCTCGTCCCAGGTCTTCTTCTGGTTCAGCGTGACCAGCACGCCGCCGGCCAGAATGATGCCGTAGGACGCCACGCAGAACTCATAGCAGTTGCGGCTCAGCAGCACCACACTGCGGCCCTTGAGGTCCGGCACTTCGTTTTTCAGGTAGGAGACCATCTTGCGGATGTCCCGCGCATACTCGCGGTAGTGCTTTTCCACCACGGTCTTGCCGTCTTCGGCCACATAACGGATGGCCACGTTGTCCGGGAACTCCTGCTCCATGCAGCGGGTGACCATATCATACACACCAGCGGGAACTTTGATCTTCTCTGCCATTCGTATTCTTCTCCTTTGTGTCAGAATGTCTGATTTTGGGATATCACGGAAAACGCTGGGAAAAAACTCCCCCCGGCATCAGTATACCGCAAAGAGGCCGCAAGTGCAATATTTCATTGCACAAATATGCAAGTAAAAGTTACATTCCGGTTTGTGCAATTGCATGTAAATCCTTCCTTTTGTTGCGAGGGGGCGAAACCCTGTGGTACACTTTGTTCATCGCCCTGCCGCATTCAAATTGACAGCCACAGGAAAAAGCATTATACTATTTAACAACACTAGTCTCACAAAACAATCCAACTTTTATCATTTTGCGCCAAGTAGGCGGCTTTCTGCCATCCCGGGGCGATCCTGCGGCGCAAAGGAGGAGCCCTTTCATGGAAGGTACCAAACCTCGTACTGCAAGCTCGCTGGGCATGTTCGACCTGCTGAAAGGCGTCGGCATGCTGCTGATCGTCTTTGCCCACACCTCGGAGCTTTATCCGGTGGGGGATATTTCCACCATCACGCCCGTCACGTTTTTTCTGTTTGCCTACCGCGAATCGCTGATGGCGGCGTTCTACATCGCCAGCGGCTACGGTTTCCGCAAGCGGAGCATTGGCAAATGCATCAGCCAGCAGTTCAAGACCCTGTTCAAGCCTTACGCCTACACCGGGCTTGCCACTACCATAGCGCATTTCGTCATTCATTATAAGACATTCGGCAATTGGAACAACGCCGTTTACGAGACGTATAAAGTGCTGGGCGGTTTTGTGCTTGGCCTGCCCCACACCGCCACCTATTTCGGGCAGGAATTTTTCTCCTGCGGCCCCATGTGGTATCTGCTGGCGCTGATGATCGGATGGATCCTGCTGGACATCATCCTGAATATTTTCCCCGAGAGCTACATAAAATGGGCCGTACTGGGCACCATGCTGCTGGGCTGGGGCATCTCTCTTGTGTGGGAGGCCCCGTTCTGCATCGCGCAGGGCATGGTCACGGTGCCGTACCTGTACATCGGGTTCCTGGCCAAGAAAAAGCGCCTGTTTGAGAAAAAGTTCCGGCCTCTGGCCATCCTGGGCCTGCTGGCAGCGGCGCTGGGCGTCGCCCTGGGTGTGCTGCTGACTGGCAAAACGGACTGCGTCTCCCTGGGCGAGTGGACCATGGGCCCGGTCAGCATCCTGCTGGACGGCATTGTGGGCCTCGGTTTCATCGTCCTGTTTATGAAAGTACAACGGCTGCTGGACAACCCAGTCACCCACCTCATTGAGGCGGTGGGCCGCCGCTCGCTGTATATCTTCTGCATCCACACCGTGGAGCTCACGGCAGTGCCTGGTACCTGATGGTACAGAAATACGCTGCCGCCCCCACCAAAGGCCTCTGGCTGCAGTATGCCGTCTCGCTGGGCAGCATTTTCCTCCTGTGTGAGATCCTGCTGCGCCGCCGGGACGTGATGCTCAAGTTCTTCCCTGCTCGCCGCAGACACTTTGCGGAACACCAGCGGTATGTGGCGAAACATTGAATTTTTGCGGCTCTGCCGCTGAATAATAAAAACTGAGGAGAATCCGGCTATGAACAACGAAACTCCTGAAGCGGCTCTGCGCAGCCGCATTGCGGACCTGGAACAGCAGCTCAAACTCTCGGACGAGGGGTGTTCCCGGCTGGCGGCACGCTGCCTGGACCTGGAAAAAGAGGTACAGTCTTATCTGGCGGCCCACCCCCAGCGCGAGATGCACACTGATTCCCCCACCCTTTTGCAGCCGCTGCTCTACTTTGATGCAGGCTTCGGCTTCTCCGAGCGGGACACCCTGACCGCCCCCGACTATGTCTGCGACGAGCTGACCGGTACCGTGACAGCGACCTTTGAGCTGCCTACCGCCGCGCAGGCTTTGCGGTTTGACCCGGGTGAGCTGCCCTGCTGCATCACCAACCTGAGCTTTTCGGACGACCGGCTGCTCTGCGTGCCCGCCAACGGCCTGACACTGCCAGGCGACAGCATCCTGTTTTTGGGCGATGACCCCAATTTCCGGCTGGAGGGGCTGACCCATTACCCCGCCGGGATGAAGCTGGTGGTCTCTTACTGCTATTTCCCGCTGGAGACGTTGACGGACGAACCCCTTTTTAACGCGGTGCTGGAGGGGGTGCAGCACTTCCAGAAGACCTGGAACAGTGAGGCCCGGCACATCCAGCAGCTGGAGCAGACCAACGCGGAGCAGCAGCAGGCTGTGGACGCCCTGCACAAGAACATTGCCGAGCTGCACCAGGCCAACGCGGAGCTGACCGCCCGCTGCCAGGCCTATGAAAAATCGCTGGAGGGGGTGCTGTCCAGCAGCAGCTGGCGCATCACCTCACCGTTCCGCCGTCTGCTGGGCTGGTTCCACCGCAGCCGCTGAGCGCACCCATCACTGACAGAGGAGCGACAACATTCATGTACAGCAGTTACAGTCCCCTGCAGCGGACCCAGCTGTCCGGGCAGGTTTATACCGATACGCAGAGCCTCTATCTTCTTGTTTATGCCCCGGGCCGCCGGGTGGCGCTGGAAAACACCCTGCGCGACCAGCTCCACCAGAAATTCCGGCTGGTGGATTCGCTGGCTGACGCTCTCACCCCCGCCGTGGCCGGTGTGCTGCTGGTGCGGGAGGATGTAGAGCTGATGTCCACCGCCCTCAACTACTTTGCCGCCGCCCTGAAAGACGGGGCGGATCTCGTCCTCAGCGACGCCGTGTTCGGCTACAACGGTGCCACCGCCCTCTACCAGAGCGACGCCCACATCTCCTGCACCGGCTGCGCGCTGGTGTCCCGCGCTTTGCTGGACCGCTGCCGCGCCGCCGCAAAGGACCCGGAGAGCGTCAGCGAACTGCTGGACGCTGCCGCCCGCCTGAGCGAGCGGTGCACCCGCATCCCGCAGGCTCTGCTCCATTTTGAGCGAGACATCTGCGCCGAGGACGCTTATTCTCTCCACGGCAAGCGGGCATTCCTCATCAGCCATGTGCTGGATATGACGGGTGCCCCCATCGTGATGGTGAGCGCCGTGCCCGTGCTCCGCAGCATGGGCTATGAGTGACGGTGCTGGGCCCCAGTGACAACGGTTCTTTGCAGCTGTTCCGGGACGCCGGTGCCGCCGTTATCACCCGGGCAGGATGTGTTTCCTCCCCGGCTCTGTGGGGGCTGGCCCTCTGCGCCGATTTCGTCATTGTCAACACCGTGGTCAGCGGGCGGGTGCTCCGGGCCCTGAGCGATACCGGCGTGCCTGTGCTCTGGTGGCTCCACGATGCCTTTGCGGGCTACCCGCACATTGCCCACCAGATCCCCAAGACCATTGCCCCGAATGTGGAGGTCTATTCCGTGGGCAAGCACGCGGCGGCGGCCATGCACGCCGTCCGGCCCGAGTTCGAGATCAAACAGCTCATCTACGGCCTGCCCGACTACTCGAAAGAAGACTTCCCGGTCTACGACCTGGGCTACGCCAATGGCCGCCCGCTCTTCGTCACCGTGGGTTCGTTCGAGCGGCGCAAAGGTCAGGATATCTTCTGCAAGGCCATCCGGCTGCTGCCCCCCGAGGTCCGGCAGAAAGCCTCGTTCCTCTTTGTGGGCAAGGCAGCCGACCGGGAGATGATGGACGCCGTGCGGAACCTGACGGCCGATTGCCCCGCCAACGTCTTCTACTGCAAGCGGCTGAGCCGGGACGAGATCAAATCCCTGATGCAGCAGTGCACCTGCCTGGTCTGCGCCTCCCGCGATGACCCCATGCCAACTTTCGTCACCGAGGGCCTGATCTTCGGCAAGCCCTCCATCGTGTCGGAGCACACGGGCACGGCGGGCCTTGTCACCGAGGGTGTGGACGGCTTCGTCTACCGGGACGATGACCCCGCCCAGCTGGAAAAGCTGCTCTGCTGGGCCATTGAGCACCCCGCCGAACTGGCCGCCATGCACGACGACTGCCGCGCCCTCTACGAGCGCTATTATTCCAAAGAAGCGTTCGCCCGGACGCTGACCACGGCGGTAAAAGAGCTGACCGAAAAAGTGGAACAGTTGAACAACAAATAACCCTCGAGGGACAGGCAGACGCCTGTCCCTTTTATCATATTGCTGTATTTGCCAAGAAAAATTTGTCTCATGTTCACAAAAAAACCGCAGGGATATGCTATACTGTCCTCAAATCCCGTTGAGAAAGGAGCGTGTCCCATGCCCCGGCAAAGCCAAAACCAGAGCCCTGCCCCCTCCCGCAAAAAAGCCCTGCTCTCCGTAGCCATCCTGCTGGCCCTGACGGGCGTGCTCATCCTGCTGTTCAAAGATCACTGGGCCGAGATCTCCGCCGCGCTGGCCCAGCTTTCACTCGGACAGGTAGCACTGGTGCTGGCGCTGGGCATCACCTACCCGCTTTTGGAGGGTGTGGCCAGCTGGCTCATCGTGCGCAGCCGCCTGCCCGGCTTTACCCTGCGGCACGGCATCGACAACGCATGGATGGGCACGTTTGGCAACGTCATCTGTCTGGGGGCCGGAGCGGTGCCCATGCAGACCTACTACCTCCACCGCTGCGGGCTGGGGCTTGGCCCCGGCGTGGGGCTGATGACCCTGCAATACGTCTTCCATAAGGCTGCCGTTCTGGTGTATGCCACGGTACTGCTGCTTTGGAACCGGCAGTGGTTCACGGCCCACGCCACTGGCGTTTTGAGCTACCTGCCGCCGCCTACACGGTGGTGGCCGGGGTCATCCTGGGGCTGGTGCTCCTCTGCACCGCCCCGCTGGTGCAGAGCCTTGCCCGCAGGGCTCTGGGCCTGCTGCCCAAGACGGAGAAATGGCAGGCCTGCCGGGAGAGCTGGCAGACCCAGCTGGACACCCTGAGCGAAGAGAGCCGCCACCTGCTGACAGAAAAATCCCGCTGCCTGAAAATTTTCGCGGTCCATCTCTGCAAGCTTTTTTTGATGTACACCATTCCTTCCTTCTGCCTGCGGTTCATGGGGCTTTCCAGCGCTCTGAGTTTCGGGCAGGTGCAGCTGCTCACCGCGCTGATGCTCTTCCTCTCCAACGCTCTGCCCAATGTGGCCGGCATGGGCTCCATTGAGACGGCATTCCTGCTGGTATTCGGCGCGTTCCTCACCCGGGGCGAGACAATGAGCGTCCTGATGCTCTTCCGGATCGCGTCCTATTATGTCGTGGTGGCCGTGAGCGCCGTGGGCTTCTTCTTTGCCCAAAAGAATGCCAAGAAATTGGGATAAGACGCACAAAAAGCCAGCCTCTGGCCGGAACGTTCCGGCCGGAGGCTGGCTTTGGTTTTGGGGGACGAAAGGACAAAAGAAAAGCGTCCCGGATCATTCCGAGACGCTTGGTGGTTGCGGGGGCCGGATTTGAACCAACGACCTTCGGGTTATGAGCCCGACGAGCTACCAGACTGCTCCACCCCGCGATATTTACTTGTCCGCGTCAGCCGCTCGCTGACTGCTCAAGTATAATACCACAACACCGGGTGGATGTCAAGCATTTTTGAAAAGAAAAATCTTACTTTTGCTTTTTGTGCTTCGGGTGGCGCGCTTTATAGAAGATCACGCCGCAGACAGCGCCCACTACGATGAACGGCCAGTGGCCCACCAGGAAGACTGCCACGCTCTGCACCGTCTCCACAAAGCCGGACCAGCCCTCCCGCAGGGCGTTCTGGATGCGGGAGCCAAAGCCCTCCTCCACGGGGGTATAGGTCTGCACCTCTTCCAGCGAGAGGTAGACGGTGCAGCACTCCACCTGGCGGCTGTACCAGTCCAGCTGGCTCTGATAGCTTTCCAGCTGGTACTGCACATCGCTCAGGGAGGACTCGATCTGAAGCAGGTCGGAGAGGTTATCCGCATTGGCTTTCAGCTCCTGCAGACGGGCGCGCTGTTCTTTCAGGCTGTCCAGCCGGGCCTCGATGTCCATATACTGGGTGGTGACATCCTCGGCCTGCTGGCTCTTGTAGGTGACATTGCCCGTTGCGGCCACGGCAGCGAGGAAGCTCTCATAATTTTCCTGCGGGACCCGGAGGGTCAGGCTGAGGCTCCGGCGGCTGCCGCTGTTGGCGTACTCATCGCTGGACTCCATATAGCCGCCGGCTTCCGCCAGCGCGGCATCCAGCGCGGCGCGGGCTGCGTCGTAATCCTTGCTTTCCAGCGTCAGGTTGGCCGTGTAGATGATCTTGCTGTTCTCCGCGGCGTGAGCACTCTCCCCGGCGCTCTCCAGCTCCCCGCTGGTCAGCACCGCCGTGCCGGTATCCGCGCCGCCTGCGGCGGCGCTGCTTTCGTTCATGGTATCGTCGGCCACGGCCGGGGCGCTGGCCATGGCATAAGAAGAAACAGAGTTTTCCATGCTGAAGCCGGTGGCCTCCCGGGAAGAAAATGTGGCCGGGCCGGACGATTTGGCCCCTCCCACCCCGATGACTCCCAGATGGAGCACGGAAGCCGCACCACCTGCCACCACGCAGAACGCCGCGCAGGCAGCCAGCCCTTTCCACACACGACTGCTGGGGAAGTGGAGCGCCTTTTTGTGGGCAGGCACTTCCGGCTGTTTCCGCGTGACGGTTTTTGCAGCAGGAGCCAAGACGGCCTGCTGGCTCTGCATGGCCAGCAGCTTTGCCTTTAAATCATCCGAGGCATGGAGGTCATCGACCTCCATCTTATATTCAAACCACCTCATCTTCGATCTCCTCCCTCAGCATCGTATGTAACTGTGCCCGCGCCCGCCGCAGCCAGCTCAGCACCGTGTTGGTGGGGGCGCCCAGCATCCGCCCCACCTCCGCCGCCGTGTAGCCCTCATAATAATGGAGGTAAATGGCGTTGCGGTAATTTTCGGGCAGAGAGCGCACGGCGTCCAGCACGCTGCCATCCTCAAAGGTACCCGGGGCAGGCAGGTTCTCGTCCAGCTCGGTATCTTTCTGGTGGGCAGCGCGGGTCAGGTCGTGGCAGCGGTTGATGGCCACCCGCAGCAGCCAGGCCTTGAGATGCTCCTCACTCTCAAAGCGGCCGCTGTAATTCAGCAGCTTTTCAAATACATCCTGCACCACATCCTCCGCATCGGCGGTGCAGCTGCAATTGTGCATGGCGGCACGGAACACCGTGTCGCTGTATCGCTGCACGGCCAGCGCAAAAACTTCATCTTTGGATAGCTGTCCCATAATTCGCATACTCCTTTGACACCCCGGCACCCGGGGCTCGATGGATCCTGATTCGGTACTTGGGGGACATTTCGCTCATTACACGGTTGAGCGGCCCCGATTATTGCAGGAAACGCACAAAATTTTTCCAGTGCGCCCCGGCCCGCCCGTATTCTTCGGCAGGCCCGGTACGCAAAGTATAACATGAACACGCGCAAAACAAAAGAGCCATTTGTCCGAATTCCGAACAAATGGCTCTGGTAGATTTTAGGGTACGCTCTCCTCAGCGGCGGTAGACCCGCTGGAACAAGGCCACCCGCTCCGCCAGGAATGTTTCCACTCTCGGGTGGTGCAGCCAGCGCTTGCCCTCCGTCCGTTCCACCAGCCGCCGCCCCAGCGCGGCGGGGTCCGTGTCGATGGCCTCCACGTCCTGCATGGTCAGGGTGAGCGTCAGTGCCGCCGGGGTGTCCGGCAACGGCGGGAGCGGGTCTTCCCACACAAAGGGCGGCAGCAGCTGTACCGCAAACACAGTGCGGGTGCACTCCTCCGTCAGCAGCAGGGCCACCGGGGCCCCGTCCGGCATCACATGCAGGCTGCTGTAGAGCAGCTGCAAATGCCCCGGGGCCAGCAGCCGGGTCATGCCCTCCCCTGCCGTGGAAGAAAGGGTCAGGTACTCCGCCGCCTCATCCGCATAAACGCGCCGGGCCGGGGCCTGAAAGCCCGCGTACAGGGCAGGCAGCGCAAAGCTGCCCTCTTTGTCCAGCGCGTGCTGCAACGCAAGGTAAAACTCGGTCAGCGGGTGGTTCGGGTCCGGCTGCGGCATCCCGAAATCCGGCCGGGAGACATGTCCGCCGCCCATCAGGCCTCGTAGCCCAGCGTCGCCGCCATAACGGCCTTGATGGTGTGCATCCGGTTCTCCGCCTCGTCAAAGACGATGCTCTGGGGACCCTCAAAGACCTCGTCCGTCACTTCCATGGCGTCGCGGCCAAAACGCTCGCCCATCTCCTTGCCCACGGCGGTCTTGTGGTCGTGGTAAGCGGGCAGGCAGTGCATGAACACGGCCTTGGAGCCTGCAATCTTCATGAGCTCCTGGTTGATCTGGTAAGCGGCCAGGTCGTTGATCCGCTCGGCCCAGACTTCCACCGGCTCGCCCATGGAGACCCAGACGTCGGTATACAGCACGTCGGCACCCTTGGCGGCCACGGCGGGGTCCTCCTCAAAGCGGAGGGTCGCACCCGTCTCTGCCGCAATGGCCTCACACTGGGCCACGAGAGCCGGGTCCGGCTGGTACTTCTTGGGGGCGCAGGCCGTAAAGTGGAGGCCCATCTTGGCGCAGCCCACCATCAGGCTGTTGCCCATGTTATAGCGGGCGTCCCCGAAGTAGACAAAGTGGATGCCTTTCAGCTTGCCGAAGTGCTCCCGGATGGTGAGGAAGTCCGCGAGGATCTGGGTGGGATGGAACTCGTTGGTCAGGCCGTTCCAGACCGGGACACCGGAATATTTGGCCAGGTCTTCCACGATCTCCTGCCCATAGCCGCGGTACTCGATGCCGTCAAACATCCGGCCCAGCACCCGGGCGGTATCCGCAATGGACTCCTTTTTGCCGATCTGGCTGCCCGACGGGTCCAGATAAGTGACCTGCATTCCCAGGTCATGGGCAGCGACCTCAAAGCTGCAGCGGGTGCGGGTGGAGGTCTTCTCAAAGATCAGGGCAATGTTCTTGCCGTGGAGTTTATCATGCGGGATGCCGGCCTTTTTCTTGGCCTTGAGGTCCGCGGCCAGATCAAGCAGCTGCTCGATCTCCGCCGGGGTGTAATCCAGAAGCTTGAGAAAGCTGCGATTCTTGAGGCTCATTGTATATTTCCCTCTCTATACACAAATTTATGAATATTTATACGAGATGTCATGTCCTATTATAATACGCTCCACCAGCAAGGTCAAGGGGTGGCCTGTGCATTTTTACAGCTCCAGCTCTGCATGGCGGCCGCTGGCCTGATAGGGCGTCAGACGGACGCCCGCTTTTTTGAACATGAACCGCGCTGCCACGCTGGAATCCGTATCGTGGTACTTATCGCTGTAGTACACCACTTCCGAGATGCCAGACTGGATGATGGCCTTGGTGCACTCGTTGCAGGGAAAGAGGGTCACATACACCCGGGCACCTTTCAGGTTGTTGTGGGCACTGTTGAGGATGGCGTTGAGCTCCGCGTGGCAGACGTACATATACTTGGTGTCCAGCGGGTCGCCCTCCCGCTCCCAGGGCATAGCGTCATCATCACAGCCGATGGGCATCCCGTTATAGCCCAGCGAGAGGATCTTGTTCTCCGGGCTGACGATGCAGGCCCCCACCTGGCTGCTTGGGTCCTTGGAGCGCATGGCGGTAAGCAGAGCGATGCCCATAAAATATTCATCCCAGTTGATGTAATCGGTGCGTTTCATAACATGTCTCCTTTGGTTCTAAATGCCCCGTCCAGGCTTGACAGCATACGAGAAATCGACTATACTACAAATAGAAAAGGCGCTGTCCGCAATGGTCAGCTCCTCCTCGGCTTAGTCAAAAAGAATGACCGCTTGCTTGGAAGGCTTTGGGCGGTCATTTCTTTTTGCCGTTGGAAATCGTCCATGTAATCTGAAATGTCACAAAAACTGCTCCGCCGATTATGGCAAGCAGTTGTAGAACTTCACTCAGCGTCATAGAGCATCCCCCCTTTCGCGTTTGCGTCAGGGGAAGCAAAAAGGTTTCGCCCTCCTCTGGCGCATTGCCAGAAAAGGAGCGTGACCACCTGCATCTGCAGACAGCGCCTTTCGCCGCTGTTCAGCGGCAATTACAGAATAACATAAAAAGATTCAAAATTCAACGCAAAAAGCATCCATGCGTCCACCGGCGCACGGGTGCTTTTTTCTTTTGGCGTTTTACAATCAATTTTCGCCACGTCCGGTCAATATGCACAAAACCATCTCTGGAAGTTTGGCAGGGAGAAGAAAGATTTTTTCAAGCAATCTATTTGAAAATTGCTTTGAGTGTGGTATTATCTTTGTAAAATATGCCACAAAAGCGGAGAGAATGCTCCGTGCGGCGGAAAGAGGGAAAAAACCGATATGAAATACGCAAGCAACAACATCCGCAATATCTTGATTGCAGGCCATGCCGGCAGCGGCAAAACAACGCTGACTGAGGCATTGGTCTATTTTTCGGGCGCAGCAGAGCGTATGGGCCGTGTCGAGGACGGCACCACGGTTTCGGACTTTGACCCTGAAGAAGCAAAGCGCAAAGCCAGCCTGTCGGCATCGGTCGTTCCAGTGGAATACGAGGGCATCAAGTACAACCTCATCGACGCGCCGGGCCTGTTCGATTTTGAGGCGGGCGAGTATGAGGGCATCCGCGCGGCAGAGAGCGTGCTGGTCTGCGTGTCCGGCCGCAGCGGCGTGACCGTTGGCGCGGAAAAGGCGTTCCAGCTGGCCCGCAAGAACGGCAAGGCCACCATGGTCTTCGTCTCCAAGTGCGATCTGGAAAACGCCAACTACTTCAAGATCCTCGAGGACATGAAGATCAAGTTCGGCTCCACCGTCTGCCCCTGCGTCGTCCCGGCCAAGCTGGACGACGGCACCCCCGTTTACATCAACCTGTTCAGCCAGAAAGCCTTTAAGTATGAGGGCGGCAAGCAGATCCAGGTGGACCTGCCCGACATCGGCCACCGCTTCCAGGGCCTGATCGAAGCCATGAGCGAGGCGATCGCTGAGACCGATGATGAGCTGATGGAGAAGTTCTTCGGCGGCGAACCGTTCACCACCGAGGAGATCGTTGAGGGGATGCGCAAGGGCGTCAAGGACGGCCTCATCACCCCCGTCTTCTGCGGCAGCGCCGTCAATCTGCAGGCACTGGATATGCTGCTGTACAACATGCACAAGCTGCTGCCCAGCCCGGCACATGACGCTTTCACTCTGGCTGAGAACGCCAACGGCGAGCCCGTGGAGCTGCACTGCACCGAGGAGGAGCCCACCGCCGCTTATGTCTTCAAGACCGTGGCCGACCCGTTCGTGGGCAAACTGAGCTACCTGCGTGTCATCAGCGGCAAAGTGACGGCTGGTGAGCCCCTGACTAACGCCCGCACCGGCGAAGTCGAGAAGATCAGCAAGCCGCTCACCGTCATCGGCAAGAAGCAGGTGGACGCGGACGGCATCGGCGCCGGTGATATCGGCGCGGTCGCAAAGCTGGTCTCCGCCAAGACCGGCGACACCCTCTGCGACGCCTCCCGTGTGGTCAAAATGCCCGCTCCTGTCTTCCCGCTGCCCAGCCTGTTCATGGCCGTCACCGTGGCCAAGAAAGGCGACGAGGGCAAGATCAGCAGCGCGCTGGCCCGCCTGATGGAAGAAGACCCCACCCTGAGCTATCTTAACAATGCCGAGACCCACCAGCAGATCATTGGTGGTCTGGGCGAGCAGCACCTGGATGTCGTCAAGGCCAAGCTGAAGAACAAGTTCGGCGTGGAGATCGGCCTGGAAGCACCCCGCATCGCTTACCGTGAGTCCATCCGCAAGGCCTGCCAGAAGCAGGGCCGCCATAAGAAGCAGACCGGCGGCCACGGCCAGTTCGGCGATGTCGTGATCAACTTTGAGCCCTGCGACAGCGAGCAGGTCGTCTTTGAGGAAAAGGTCTTCGGCGGCAGCGTCCCCAAGAACTTCTTCCCGGCTGTCGAAAAGGGTGTCCGCCTTGCCGCCGAAAAGGGCGTGCTGGCCGGTTATCCCGTCGTGGGCCTGAAAGCCACCCTGCTGGACGGCAGCTACCACCCCGTGGACAGCTCCGAAATGGCCTTTATCATGGCCGCCAAGCTGGCCTATAAGGCTGCCATGCCCGAGGCAGGCCCGGTCATTCTGGAGCCCATCCACACCCTGAAAGCGCATGTCCCCAACGACAACACCGGCGACATCATGGGCGACGTGACCAAGCGCCGCGGCCGTGTGCTGGGCATGGAACCCGACGAAGACGGCTTGCAGACCATCATTGCCGAGGTGCCGCTGGCAGAACTGAGCAACTTCACCACGTTCATCCGGCAGACCACCCAGGGCCGCGGCTGGTTCACCACCGAGTTTGCCCGCTATGAGATCCTGCCCGAGAATCTGGTGCCCGCCGTGATCGAGCAGGCTAAGAAGCTGGGCAATCTGGATGAGGCAGCGGACGACTGATTTTTCGATTTGCAATAAAACCTCTCAGGCCGCGCGTTGGCGTGTCCAGCTCCCCTGGCAGGGGAGCCAATGAGAGGAACCCTAAGACATCTCCAAGGCCCTGTCGGCACTTCCCTCTGTCGGCAGGGCTTTTTCTTGCGTTTTTGCGCAGGCTGGGCGGGGTTTTTGGTTGACAATGCCCGGGGTTGCTATTATAATAAGAAAGTCAAAATGGCATTCGTGTGTGGTTTTGCGCCCTGCGCGCCCGGCTGCACCCAACAAATAGACAAGGAGAGATTCCCAAATGGCACAAGAAATCAAGATGTCCGCTGCTGGCCTCAAGGCGATGCAGGATGAACTGGAATACCTCAAGACCGTCCGCCGCAAAGAGCTGGCAGAAGAGATCAAGGAAGCCCGCAGCCACGGCGACCTGTCCGAGAACAGCGAGTACGACGAGGCCAAGAACACCCAGGGCCTGGTGGAGAACCGCATCACCGAGCTGGAGCAGATGGTCAAGAACGCTGTCGTCATCGACGAGAGCGAGCTGAGCGTGGATAGTGTGGCCGTTGGTACCCACGTTTCCATCAAAATGACCGGCGACGATGAAGTGGAAGAGTATGACATCGTGGGCCGCACCGAGGCAGACCCCCTGAACGGCAAGATCAGCGATGAGAGCCCCGTGGGCCACGGCCTGCTGGGCAAGGCCGTGGGTGAGAAAGCAGAAGTCCTGCTGCCCACCGGCCAGACCGTTGAGTACGAAGTGCTGACCATTACCCACGCTGCCAACTGATAGGAGAAACCATGGAAGAGCAAAAGAAGAACCCCGCGCAGGGTCTGACTGAGAGCGAGCAGGTACAGGTGCGCCGCCAGAAGCTGGCCGACCTGCAGGCCGCTGGTCACGATCCGTTCACCCTGACCAAGTTCCCTCAGGACGCCTACTCGGCCGACCTGAAAGAGGAATTCAAGGATCTGCCCAATGAGACCGACAGCGGCAAGACCGTGGCTCTGGCAGGCCGTATGATGTCCAAGCGTGTCATGGGCAAGGCCAGCTTTGCCCACCTGCGCGACGACAAGGGCGATATCCAGCTCTATGTCCGCCGCGACGAGCTGGGCGAGGAGCCCTATGCCGCATTCAAGAAGCTGGATGTGGGCGATATCATTGGCGTCAAGGGCGAAGTGTTCCGCACCAAGACCGGCGAGCTGAGCGTCCGCGCCACTGAGCTGACCCTGCTGGCCAAGAGCCTGCGTCCCCTGCCCGAGAAGTTCCACGGCCTGACCGATACCGAGACCCGTTACCGCCAGCGCTATGTGGACCTCATTGCCAACCCCGAGGTCAAGGAAACGTTTGTCAAGCGCAGCCAGATCCTGAAAGAGATCCGCGCTTATCTGGACGAGAAAGGCTTCCTGGAGGTCGATACCCCCATCCTGACCCCGTTTGAGATCGGTGCCTCCGCCCGTCCGTTCTACACCCACCACAACACCCTGAACATGGACATGGTGCTGCGCATTGAGACCGAGCTCTACCTCAAGCGTCTGATCGTGGGCGGCATGGACCGCGTGTACGAGGTCGGCCGTATCTTCCGCAACGAGGGCATGGACCCCAAGCACAACCCGGAGTTCACCACCATTGAGCTGTATCAGGCTTTCACCGATTTTCATGGCATGATGGATCTGGTGGAGGAGCTGTACAAGCGCCTCGCCCTCAAGATCTGCGGCAGCATGGTCATCCCCTATCAGGGCAAGCAGATCGACATGGGCCACTGGGAGCGCCTGACCATGATCGAGGCTGTCAAGAAATATTCTGGCGTGGATTTCAACGACTGGAAGACCGATGAGGACGCCATCGCCGCCGCCAAGGTCAACCATGTGGAGCTGCCGGAAGTGCCCACCAAGGGTGCCATCCTGGCCGAGTTCTTCGACGCCTTTGTCGAGGACAAACTCATCCAGCCCACCTTTATCTACGATTACCCTGTCGAGATCAGCCCGCTGGCCAAGCGCAAGCCGGACGATCCCGCTTTCACCGAGCGCTTCGAGTATTTCATCGACTGCACCGAATACGGCAACGCGTTCAGCGAGCTGAACGACCCCATCGACCAGAAAGGCCGCTTTGAGCGCCAGGTCGCCGAGCGCAAGGCCATTGAGCCCGACTGCAAGGCCCAGGTCGATTACGACTACGTCAACGCTCTGGAGTACGGCCTGCCCCCCACGGGCGGCCTTGGCTTCGGCGTGGACCGCCTCGTCATGCTGCTGACCGACAGCGCTTCTATCCGTGACGTGCTGTTGTTCCCCACGATGCGCCCGGAATCTAACTAAGCTACGTGGTAATCCTTGTGTCTCCGACAGTCCGCACGAACTGAAAATCCGACCCTGAATGTACCAAAAACCTGAATGTTCAGACGGATTTCTTAGGGGCTTGTCGGAGAAGGCAAAAATCCCAAACGGAGCGTGACGGATTTTCGCCAGTTCCACATCCAGCAGAAAACTGTAAACGAGAAAACAGTCAAGAGGACATTTCACCATCGGCAAAAGCCGAAAGTGGAGTGTCCTTTTTCTATATCCTGATAATGCAAGTATACCACATAACCTTGACAAAGGAGAAGAATACCATGGCACATAAGCGAAACTCGGTTGAAGTTCCTGAACTGGAAAAACTGCTGGCTGGAAAGAAAAAGAAATACGTTCGCTACGAGGAAGGGGCAGTCCTCTACTCGATGGGCAAAAACTCTTTCCGACAAGTCGCACAGGATGCTCACGCTGTCGTCCGGTTGAAACGCATTGCACTGGTGAACGTAGAAGTGCTGGACGAATATCTGGAATCCTTTCGTGAATAATTGAATTAGCTTTACATAGCGCACTTTCAGTTTCCACAAAATTGAAGGTGCGTTTTTTCTTTTGCAAAAATCAGACAAGGAGGTTTTGCACATGATCACACACTCACAGTTGAAAATCCGAGGCCACACCAAATGATGCTCGACTACTTCTATGGGCAGTCAGGTGAACTGTTCGCCTACTTCCGCATACCGAAAGCACTCTTTCAGGACAGCCGTTTCCGGCAACTCTCTACGGATGCCCGGACACTGTACGGCATCCTGCTCGATCGTATGAGCCTGTCTGCAAAGAATAGCTGGGTGGATGAACATGGGCGTGTGTATATCATCTACACCGTCCGGGAGGTGCAGGAATCTCTCTGCTGCGCCGAGCACAAGGCGGTCAAGTTGTTCCGGGAGCTAGAACAGGCAGACCTCATCGAACGCAAACGGCGTGGGCTGGGCAGATCCAGCTTGATCTACGTCAAGAACTTTTCATCTGGACTGCCAAAAACGCAAATACAGAATTGTGCAAACAGCAATTCTTGTGCTGCCGAAAGTGCAGTTCAGGTGCGGCCAAAATCGCAATCTAATAAGACTGATAAGAATAAAACAGAGAGGAACCATCCTTTCCTCCCGGATGAAACGGACAGGCTGACCCAGCGAGAACAGCTTGAAGATTATTTTTATCAGGCATTGGAGGTCGAACTGCTGCTCCGGATCTGCCCGGATGATGAGGACGCCATCTATCAAATCGTGGACTTGCTTGTGGACACTTGCTCCACCAAACGCAAGATGTTGAGGATTGCCGGGGATGATAAGCCTGTCGAAGTAGTGCGCAGTCGGTTGAAAAAGCTGAACGCAGACCATATCCGCTTCGTGCTGGGCTGTCTGGCAGAGAACACTTCCCCTGTGCGGAACATGAAGCAATATCTGCTGGCGGCATTATTCAATGCGCCTACGACCATGAATCTCTACTATCAGAACAAAACGAACCACGACTTTGTGCGTGGCTCTCCGGGGAGGTGATATTATCGCAAAGAAAGCAACCACAATCGCCATCGTCAACCAAAAAGGCGGCACGGCCAAAACCACCACCTGTGAAAATTTGGGCATCGGTCTGGCTATGGGAGGGAAGAAAGTTCTGCTGGTGGATGTTGACCCGCAGGCTCACTCACCATCAGTATGGGCTGGCAGCAGCCGGATGAACTGCCCACTACGCTTTCCACTCTCATGCAGAAAGCTATGAATGACCAGCCCATCCAGCCCGGTGAGGGCATCCTGCACCATGCGGAGGGTGTTGACCTTATCCCGGCCAACATTGAGCTGGCGGGAATGGAAGTTGCCCTTGTCAACAGTATGAACCGGGAAAAGATGCTAAAGCAGGTGTTGGACAGTGCCAAACGCGAGTACGATTATATTCTACTGGACTGCACTCCTTCGCTGGGAATGCTCACTGTCAATGCGCTGGCTGCGGCAGATACCACGTTGATTCCGATGCAAGCGCAGTACCTCTCTGCCAAAGGACTGGAACAGCTCTTGCAGACGATTGGAAAAGTGCGGCGGCAGATAAACCCAAAATTAAAAATCGAGGGTATTTTGCTCACCATGACGGACAGCCGCACCACCTATGGAAAGCAGATCGACAATCTAATCCGGCAAGGCTATGGCCGGAAAATCAATGTATTCGAGCAGACGATTCCCCGGTCTGTCCGTGCCGCTGAAATCAGTGCGGCAGGAAAAAGCATTTTTGCCTATGACCCAAAAGGAAAAGTGGCAGAAGCCTACAAATCTCTGACGAAGGAGGTGCTGGCCGATGCCGATAGACAGCGGAAACTTAGCTCTGAAAGGGCTAGATGAACTTTTCTCTACGGAGGAAAAGCGACAGGAAGAGCAGCGCGAACAGGTGCAACAGATTCCCATTGATGAGCTGCATCCGTTCACCAACCATCCTTTCAAAGTCGTGGACGATGAAGCCATGACCCGGACGGTGGAAAGCATTGCCCAGTTTGGTGTGCTGGCACCGCTTATCGCAAGACCGCGTCCGGATGGTGACGGATATGAGATTATCTCTGGCCACCGCCGCCAGTTCGCTGCAAAGATGGCTGGACTGGAAACGCTGCCCGTCATTGTGCGTGACATGGACGATGATGCCGCCACGATTTTAATGGTCGATTCCAACTTGCAGCGAGAACACATCTCGCCCAGTGAAAGGGCTTTTGCGTACAAAATGAAGCTGGATGCTCTAAAAAATCAAGGTGCTAGGTCGGATTTAACTTCCCGACAAGTTGTCGGGAAGTTGGAGGCTGCTGACGTGATAGGAAAAGCCACCGATGAAAGCGGCAGACAAGTACAGCGGTATGTCCGACTTACGAACCTTATTCCTGAACTGCTCAATATGGTGGACGAAAAAATGATTTCATTCAATCCTGCCGTAGAGCTGTCTTATCTCTCGCCTGAGCAACAGCAGGAAATGATAAAGGCGATGGACGATACGCAAAACGCACCTTCCGTTTCACAGGCAAAGCGCATCAAAGAACTGGCACAGAAAGGTCAATTCACCTCTGATGCCGTTGTTGCCATTATGGGAGAAGAAAAGAAAGGCGAACTGGACACTGTAACCATCAAAAACGAAACTCTGCGCAAATACTTTCCTCGCAGTTATACGCCCCGGCAAATGGAAGAAAAAATCATACAGCTTCTGGATGCGTGGCAGAAAAAGCGTCAGCGTGACAATGAGCGTTGACAGCGCATGAACCGATAAGACCCGATTGGGTCTTTTATTTTGCAAAAAATTTAGGAGGTAACGCCCATGAACAATACGATTGATTTCAATACCGCAAAGACCATCGGCACCATGAGCAAGAAAATCGACCATATCGACGATACAGTGTCCAGCTTCTTCTCTTTCATGCACATGGTCATGCAGAACGAACTTGGCAATGCAGAGCCATACTTTGCAGCAACTTCTCCCGTTCTGGATTTGACCGTGATCCGGCCTGACGATGCGCCGCATATCCTGCCCTGCTTCGATGAAGCAGATGAGGGCATCAGCATTTCCGAAGATGAACCGCTGGGCTTCCGCTACAACCCCAAGCAGGTCATTAAGCTGATGGGCAAGCGGTATCTGGTCGGCCCGGTGATTTTCCATCGCTTCGATGATGACGGGAATTTTGCATCCCTGACGATGAGCGATATGTACGCCATCCAGAAATATCTGGAAAGCAGCAGTGTCACTCTGATGATCGACCGCGACAAGCTGACCTGCATCTGCATCGACTGAGGTGTGCATGAAGAAGTTTGATGTAGAAATCACAGAAACGCTCCAGCGCACGGTTTCTGTCGAAGCCGCTTCACAGGAAGAAGCAGAGAAAATCGTCACGAAAGCGTGGAATAATGAGGACTATGTTCTCGACTCCGCAGATTTTGTCGGTGTCGATTTCAAAACTGTGGGTGAGCAGGAACTTTCTGAAAGCAGAAAAATGGAGGTTCTTCTGGTTCAACCCGGTATGTATCCGCAGAAAGCCACCATCGGCACGGAACTGAAAGATTTTCAGGATGCTGTCGGTGGCACCATTGCGGCAAGCTACCCTTTCGATGATCCGGTTGCCATCGTTTACAACGATGAAGGAAAGCTGACGGGACTGCCCCTGAACCGTGCCTTGCGAGATGAGGATGGGCGGATGTACGACGCTGTTGCTGGAACCTTTCTGGTGGTGGGGTTGGGAGAGGAGGATTTTGCATCACTTTCCCCGGAGTTGGCACAGAAGTATGAGAAGCAATTTCACCAGCCGGAAACTTTTTTGAAATTGGGGAATCGCCTGTTGGTGATTCCTGTCCCGGACGATGCTGTGAAGTCTGCCGAGAATAAAGTCGTGATCAAGCCCCCAGCGGAACATGACCGTTAAATCTAAACTTCTGCACGGGAGGTGGTAAAATGCAGGAAGAAGTCGAGCAGAAAACATTCAACATCGTGGTGTCTACTACAAAGTTGACCGCCCGGACAATTCTTAATGCCGGAAAAGCTGCCATTCAACAGCAGCAAGCGAAGATGGCTGGCGGCAAACAGAGCGTCCGAATGCTCCTGCGGCAGAATCGGGGTGTTTCCAGTGTGGAAATCGACAAAACAAATATCCGTGGGTTTGAACGGTATGCAAAAAAATATGGCATTGACTATGCTATTCGCAAGGACAACTCTGAAATGCCGCCCCGGTATCTGGTCTTTTTCAAAGCCCCAGATGTGGAGGCATTTAATGCGGCTTTCAAAGAATATTCCGCATCCCTTCTGAGTAAAACCAAGCGACCCTCTGTACTGGAAAAGCTGCATGAGCTGGTGCAGGCCGCAGCAGAACTTCCCGGCAAGGTGCGCCGTAAGGAACAGGAGCGTGGGCTGTGACAACAAAAAAGCTGACGAAGCTGCTTGCGCTGTATCTTCCCTATATCCTGCTTGGACTGGTGGCAACAAACTTCGGTGAAGCATGGCGGCTAGCCGAGGGCAAAGAACTGGGCGATAAAATTATGGCGATGATGGGAACTATTCCGCTGGCCTTTGCAAACCCTCTGCTCAGTCTGCATCCGCTGGATTTGCTTATTGGCTTTTCCTGCGGCGCAGGGTTACGGCTCGCCGTATATTTGCGGAGCAAAAATGCAAAGAAGTACCGTCATGGAATGGAGTACGGCTCTGCACGATGGGGCACCGCCAAGGATATTGAGCCTTTTCAGGCTCCCAAGTTTGCCGATAACATCATCCTGACAAAAACGGAACGTCTGATGATGAGCAATCGCCCACCTGACCCCAAGAACGCCCGAAACAAAAATGTGTTGGTAGTCGGTGGCTCTGGCAGCGGTAAGACGCGCTTTTGGCTGAAACCGAATCTCCTGCAATGCCACAGCTCCTATGTGGTCACTGACCCGAAAGGAACGATAGTTCTCGAATGTGGGCAGGCCATGTTGAAGAATGGCTACAAGGTAAAAATCCTGAACACTATCAACTTCAAAAAGTCGATGCACTATAATCCGTTCAGTTATGTTCACAGTGAAAAGGACATTCTGAAACTGGTCACTACCCTGATGACCAACACGAAGGGCGAAGGCAGCGGCGGCGATCCATTCTGGGAAAAAAGCGAACGTCTTTTGCTGACTGCGCTTATTGCCTATCTGCATTATGAAGCCCCTGTCGAGGAACAGAATTTCGCTACGCTGCTGGAAATGCTCAATACCATGCAGGTGCTGGAGGACGATGAAGAATACCAAAATCCAGTTGATTTGCTCTTTGAGGATTTAGCCAAAAAGAAGCCGAACAGCTTTGCAGGACGGCAGTACAAGCTCTATAAATTAGCTGCCGGAAAGACCGCAAAATCCATCCTCATTTCTTGCGGTGCTAGGCTTGCCCCATTCGATATTCAAGAATTGCGCGATTTAACGATGTATGATGAGCTGCAACTGGATACGCTGGGCGATAAGAAAACAGCACTGTTCCTCATCATGTCGGATACGGACAGCACCTTTAATTTCCTGATTTCGATGGTCTACACCCAGCTTTTTAACCTCTTGTGCGACAAAGCAGATGATGTGTACGGCGGCAAGCTGCCCATTCATGTACGCTGTCTGATTGATGAATGCGCTAATATCGGGCAGATTCCTAATCTGGAAAAGCTGGTGGCAACCATCCGCAGCCGTGAGATTTCGGCTTGCCTTGTTTTGCAGGCGAAAAGCCAGTTAAAGGCTATCTACAAGGATAATGCAGACACCATCATCGGCAATATGGACAGTCGGATTTTTCTCGGCGGTTCAGAACCCGGCACACTGAAAGACCTGTCTGAAATGTTGGGCAAGGAAACGATTGATGCGTACAACACTTCGGATACGCGTGGGAACTCCCCATCTTACGGCACAAATTACTCCAAATTGGGTCACGAATTATTAAGTCGAGATGAGCTGGCTGTGCTGGATGGCGGCAAGTGCATTTTGCAGTTGCGCGGTGTGCGGCCTTTTCTCTCGGACAAGTACGATTTAACTCAGCACCCGAACTACAAGCTCACTTCTGATTTTGACGAAAAGAACCGATTCGATATTGAAAAATATCTGAACCGAAAAACAGAAATCCACCCCGGTGATGAGTTCATCGTGGTGGACGCTGATTCGCTCCCGTCTGCCTGATTCGGTAGGCGGCTTTATTTTTACCCGGCCAGAGAGGTACACCAGCAAGTCAACTCCCACCGCAGCTTGCGGCTCAACTATTATGGCTTCAGGTGTGTACGGACGGTCTACAAGTTTTCAATTATAAAGGAGAAACGACTATGGAATTCTTTAACTCTGCTATCGAAGTTCTTCAGACTCTGGTTGTCGCTCTGGGTGCTGGCCTCGGCGTTTGGGGTGCCATCAACCTGCTGGAAGGTTATGGCAACGATAACCCCGGCAGCAAGAGTCAGGGTATGAAGCAGCTCATGGCTGGCGGCGGTGTCGCGCTGGTCGGCATTACCCTGATTCCTCTGCTGAGCGGCCTGTTCGGTTAAGAACCGCGGGCGGATTTATTCCGCCTGTACATACGCAATCGCTTCAATCCTCGCTGTGGATAACAGCCCCTATTATAATAGGAAGTGAATTGCTGCAAGACCATCCACCCATCAACGAAAGGCGGTGCTATTATGCAGCTTCTGACCCACATTATTTTTGTTCTGAACCTTCTCAAGACCCTTATCAACCACTTCACCTAAAGGACGGTGACTGCTGAATGGAAACCGTTCTCAAAGCCATAGCCGATTGGATAAAGGGTATCCTGACGGCTGGCATCATGTCAAACCTGTCCGGGCTGTTCGATGCCGTAAATGAGCAGGTCGGTGACATTGCGCAACAGGTCGGCACACGGCCATCGGCCTTTGAACCACGCGTTTTTGCGATGATCGAAGCCCTTTCCCGGAATGTTGTGCTGCCTATCGCGGGCATCATCCTCACATTTATTGCCTGCTATGAGCTGATCGAGATGATAACCCAGCACAACAACATGACGCAGTTCGAGCCAGCTCTCATCATGCGATGGATCTTCAAAACAGCAGTGTCTGTCTGGCTTATCAGCAATACCTTCGATATTGTCATGGCCGTTTTCGACCTGACGCAGAAAGTTGTGTCCGATTCCAGCGGCATCATTGCCGGAAATACCCGTGTCAACGACATTGGGCTTTCCATGCTGCAATCCAGCCTGATGCTGATGGACGTTGGCCCCCTGTTCGGGCTGTTTTTGCAGTCCTTCTTCATCGGAATCACCATGAGAATACTGTCAATCGTGATTTTCGTCATTGTGTACGGACGCATGATCGAGATTTACTGCATGGTGAGCCTTGCACCGATTCCCATGGCAACATGGGGTAACCATGAACAAAGCCACATGGGGCAAAACTACCTGAAATGCCTGTTTGCGCTGGGATTTCAAGGCTTTCTCATCCTCATCTGCGTGGCAATTTACGCCGTGCTGATACAGTCGGTAGCGATTTCTGGTGATGCCATCAATTCCATCTGGGGCATTGTCGGCTACACCGTCCTGCTCTGTTTCAGCCTGTTCAAGACCAGCTCAGTCACAAAAAGCGTACTGGGTGCGCATTAAAGGAGGTGTTCTATGGCTGCGTATATTTCTGTTCCCCGCGACTTAACTAAGGTGAAGTCCAAAGTGGCTTTCAACCTGACAAAGCGGCAGCTCATCTGCTTCGGTACGGCGGCACTGATTGGAGTGCCGCTTTTCTTTTTGCTCCGGGATTCCGGCGGCAACTCTGCTGCCACCCTTGGCATGATGGCAGTCATGCTGCCTGCGTTTTTTCTCGGTATGTACGAGAAAAACGGTCAGCCGCTGGAAAAGCTGCTGTCGCACTATATTCAGGCGCGGTTCCTGCGCCCGAAGATTCGACCTTACAAGACCAACAACTACTATGTACTGCTTATGAAAGGAGGGTCAGCCCATGCCGTTTTGGAAAAAGACCAGTAAGGGCGGCAAGAAAAAGCCGCCGAAGCCCACTGTTCCCCGGACAGCGCAGCAGTCCATCCCCATGCAGCGGATGTTTGAGGATGGCACTTGCCGGGTGAAGCCGAACTACTACACCCGGACGATCGCCTACCAAGACATCAATTACCAGCTTGCCCAGCAGGAGGACAAGACTGCGATTTTCGAGGAATGGTGCAGTTTTCTGAACTTCTTCGATTCCAGCATCAAGTTTGAATTGTCCTTTGTGAACATGGCAACGGATAGCAGCGAGTTTGAAAAGAGCATCCGTATTCCGTTCCAGAAAGATGGTTTCGATGATGTTCGTGCCGAGTATTCGCAGATGCTGCGCCAGCAGCTTGCCAAGGGCAATAACGGTTTAACCAAGACCAAGTTCATCACCTTCGGCGTGGAGGGTGAAAGCATGAAAACCGTCAAGACCCGGCTCGACCATGTTCAGAATGATTTGCTCAACAATTTTCATCGGCTGGGTGTGCAGGCCAAGCCGCTGAACGGTGGCGAGCGGCTGAAACTCATGCACGATATGTTCAACATGGACGGTGCATCCAAGTTCCATTTTGACTGGAAAGATCTCGTGAAAAGCGGCCTTTCGGTGAAAGATGCCATTGCACCGACTGCTTTCGCCTTCAAAAACAGCCGCACTTTCCAGATGGGCGGCATCTACTGCGCCGCCAGTTTTCTGAGCATCACGGCCTCCGACATCAGCGACCAGCTTCTGAAAGATTTTTTGGATATGGATTCCAGCCAGATCGTCACCATGCACATCCAGTCGGTAGACCAGAACCGCGCCATCAAAACGGTCAAGCGGACCATTACGGAACTCGATCGCAGCAAGATCGAGGAACAGAAGAAAGCAATCCGTGCCGGGTACGACATCGACATCATTCCGTCCGATTTGGCAACCTATGGCCGGGATGCAAAGGCTCTGCTGAAAGAATTGCAGAGTCAGAACGAGCGGATGTTCCTTGTCACTTTTCTGGTGCTGAACACCGGCCGCACTGAGCAGGAACTGGAAAACAACGTCTTTCAGGCCAGTTCCATCGCACAGAAGCATAACTGCAATCTGTGCAGACTGGACTACCAGCAGGAACAGGGGCTTATGTCCTCTCTGCCGCTGGCCGATAATCAGATTGAGATTCAGCGCGGCCTGACCACCAGCAGCACAGCCATTTTCATTCCATTCACCACACAAGAATTGTATCAGGCGGGCAAGGAATCTCTGTACTACGGCCTGAATGCCCTCTCCAACAATTTGATTATGGTGGATAGAAAGAAACTGAAAAATCCGAACGGCCTTATCCTTGGCACTCCCGGCTCCGGCAAAAGTTTCTCGGCAAAACGTGAAATCACCAATGCCTTTCTCGTGACGGACGATGATATTATCGTGAACGACCCAGAAGGAGAGTATGCGCCGCTGGTAAATCGGCTGAAAGGTCAGGTTATCAAAATCTCGCCCAACAGTACCCAGTTCATCAACCCGATGGACATTAACGCCAACTATTCGGAAGAGGATAATCCACTGTCCCTGAAAGCGGACTTTATTCTTTCCCTGTGCGAACTGGTGGTCGGCGGCAAGGAAGGTCTGCTCCCGGTGGAAAAAACGGTCATTGACCGCTGTGTGCATCTGATTTATCGGAAATACTTTGCTGACCCCTGCCCGGAAAATATGCCGATTCTGGAGGACTTGTACAACGCCCTGCTCCAGCAGGACGAAAAAGAAGCCCATCATGTCGCCACTGCTCTGGAAATCTACGTCAAGGGCAGTCTGAATCTGTTCAACCACAGAACCAACGTAAACGTCAACAACAGAATCGTGTGCTATGACATTAAAGAGCTGGGCAAGCAGATGAAGAAGCTCGGTATGCTCATCGTACAGGATCAGGTCTGGGGGCGTGTTACCGCCAACCGCAGCAGCGGAAAGTCCACCCGGTATTATATGGATGAGATGCACCTTCTCTTAAAAGAGGAGCAGACAGCGGCCTATTCCGTGGAAATTTGGAAACGCTTTCGTAAATGGGGCGGCATCCCGACTGGATTAACGCAGAACGTCAAAGACCTGCTTTCTTCGCGTGAGGTCGAGAATATTTTCGAGAACTCGGATATGATTATCATGCTAAATCAGGCTGCGGGCGATAGACAAATCCTCGCAAAACAGCTCAATATTTCGCCCCATCAGCTCTCGTATGTGACCCACTCCGGCGAGGGCGAAGGTCTGCTTTTCTTCGGCAATGTTATTCTCCCGTTCGTGGACAGATTCCCCACCGATTTGGAACTGTATCGCATCATGACCACGAAGCTGGGTGAGGTTTCGGAGGGCAAAAAGGAATGAGCAATCCGAAGCTGAACTTCAAAGAGGAAACGTCAGCCCAAAAGACACGCTCTCCCCCGAAGAAAGCGAGGGTCGAGCAGTCCACGCCCAAAAAGAAGAAGCTGAAACTCGATGCGGACAAGGCCGCAGAAAAAAACCAGCATTTGCGATTTGGCAAGGCAGAACTGACCCCGGACGAACTGAGCCGTTTGAGCAAAGCGCAAAAGCGCGAGATGTACGCTGCCAATGCCGCCCGGACTGCGGTGCATCGGGAAATCGACCAGTATGAGGATGAAAACGTCGGTGTGCAGGCGTTGAGCGAGGGTGAAAAGGCCGCTGGAAATGTCCGCGATATTTCCAAGAGCCGCTATGCCCGGAAGCTCAAGAAGAAAGCCAAGATGCAGGGCAAGAAAGGCTCCAAAGCCGCTAAATCTTCTGCATCGGAGCCGACTGCGGCACAAGATGCAGGCGCATCCGGCACCGGAGAGGGAGGCTCCAACTGGCTTTCACGCTGGAAACAGCGGCAAGAAATCCACAAAAGCTACTATGCCGCCGCCCGTTCGGGCACGGCGGCGCAGACCGCAAGCGGCAAAGCGGCATCCAACGGTGCATCTGCCGCCCGGTCCAGCATGGAACAGGCGGTAGAAAAGGGCAAAACTGCCGTCAGCACTGCCGTGAAAGGGCTGGCGAATGCCGCAAAGAGTAACGCGCACGTTCTTGTGATCGTGGGCGTTTTTGTTTTGCTCATCCTGATGGTGATGTCTGGTTTTTCCTCCTGCGGCATCCTCTTTTCGGGCAGTACCCAAGTATCCGGGCAGACGATTTATTCTGCCGAGGACAGGGACATTCGCGGTGCAGAACAGGATTACAAGAAGCTAGAAAAGGAACTGGACAAAAAAATCAAGCGCACTCCGCAAGACCATCCGGGCTACAACGAGTATCAGTACCATCTTGACCCCATCGAACATGACCCGTGGCAGCTCACTTCCTTCTTGACTACCCTGTATGACGATTACACCCGGTCGGAAGTGCAGGGTAAGTTGCAGGAGATTTTCAAAAAGCAGTACAAGCTGACAACGTGGGTCGAGGTGCAGATTCGGTACAAGACCGTATGGATCATTAGTCCTGCGGGCATCCCAGTTCCTACGCAGGTGCCGTATGAGTACAAGATTTTCCACACCAAACTGGAAAACCGTGGTCTGGAAGTTGTTATCCGGGAAGAGCTGACCGAAGATCAGTGGAAACGGTACGAGATTTTTCAGGACACACTGGGCGGTCGGCCTTACCTGTTCAACGGTGGTCTGCCGCCCGGTGGCTCGGATGGCTCCGGCGCACCCGGCATCGACTACACGGTTCCTGCGGAAGCTCTAACTGACACGGAGTTTGCCGATATCTATGAGGAAGCCAAAAAATATGTTGGCACTCCCTATGTTTGGGGTGGCTCCACCCCGGAAACAGGCTTCGACTGCTCCGGCTATGTCTGCTGGGTCTACAATCAAGCTGGTTATGATGTTGGGCGCACCACCGCTAACGGATTATGGCAGAAGAGCCAGCATATTTCCGAAGCCGAAGCAAAGCCCGGTGACTTAGTTTTCTTCAAAGGAACGTATGATACGCCGGGGATGAGCCACGTTGGAATATATCTCGGTAACGGAAAAATGGTCAGTGCTGGCGACCCCATCAAATATGCTGACATCCACTCGTCCTACTGGCAACAGTATCTTGCCGGATTCGGACGGCTTTCAAAATGATTGGAGGGTTCTATTATGAGCGAAAAACTGGAAAAACTGCGAGCGATGCTCGAAAAAGAGAAAGAGCGGCGCATCAAGCTGAACAACCGCATCGAAATTCTGGAACGGCGGATTCAGGAGCCGAAGCCGCCGAGGTAAACGAAATGGTGCGTAGTGCAAAGGTCAGCCCGGAACAGCTTGCTGCTCTGCTGCGGCAGTCGGCCAACGCCACCCCGAACCCGGCTGCGCTGGCCGTGGTCGGTGCTGTATTTGCAAAGGAGGAAGATACCAATGATGAAGATTAAGAAATTCGGCGCACTGCTGGTATCGGCAGTGCTGTGCATCGGCATGGCCGCTCCTGCTTTCGCCTATGAGGGCGATACCACCCCGGTAGAAGAACCTGTTCTGCCGGAAATCGTGGAGGAAAAAGATGCTGTCACCATTACGGATGAGGAAACGGGCGCATTGACCCCGGAAGGCAATCTGACACTGGTGGACGATTACTACACCAATTATTCGGACGGCTCCGGCCAGCAGTTCATTACGATGGTGAGCAAGTCGGGTGCCACCTTCTATCTGGTAATCGACCGCAATGCCAAAGGACAGCAGACCGTTCACTTCATGAATTTGGTTGATGAAGCCGACCTTTTGACCCTGATGGAGGAAGAGGATGCAGAAGCCTACAATGCTGAAAAAGAAGCGGCGAAGCAGGCTGAACTGGACAAGCTGAAAGCCGAGGAAGAAGCCAAGAAAGCCGCAGAGGAAGCGGAAAAAGCGGCAGACGTTCCGAAAGAAAACAAAATGACAAAATATGCTGCGGCTTTTCTCGGTGTCGTGGCACTAATCGCGCTGGCGGCTGGCGGCGGTTTCTATTTCTTCATCCAGCAGAAGAACAAGAAACAGGCAGAAAAAGAAGCTATTGACCCGGACGTGGACTACACCGAGGATACGGGTGACTTTGAGATTCCCCCGGAGGATGATTCGGACGATGAGGATACTTCCGAGGAACAGGATGTAACTCCTATCTGATTTTAGGGCGGCGGTTGCCGCCTACATACCATAATCCGAAATAGATTGGAGGGAACGCTTATCGCAATTTTGATCGTGACCGAAAAGCCGTCCGTTGCCATGTCTTACGCCAAGGTTTTGGGGGTGCAGGGGCGGCAGGATGGCTACCTTGAGGGCAGCGGCTATATCGTGAGTTGGTGTATCGGCCATCTGGTAGAACTGGCTCCGCCCAGCACCTACGATGAAAAGTACGTCAAATGGAATGTAGCCGATCTGCCTATCCTGCCGCAAAGGTGGCAGTACCTTGTGTCTGCCAGCACAAAAAAGCAGTTCGGAATCCTGAAAAAGCTCATGCACCGCGCCGATGTGGAGAGCATTATCTGCGCAACGGACGCAGGGCGTGAAGGCGAACTGATTTTCCGGCTGGTTTACGAACAGGCTGGGTGTAAAAAGCCTGTTTCCCGGCTGTGGCTGTCCAGCATGGAGGACAATGCCATCCGGGAAGGCTTTGCAAATCTGAAACCGTCAACAGAATATGATGCACTGTATCAGGCTGCACTCTGCCGGGAACGTGCCGATTGGATGGTCGGCATCAACTGTTCCCGGCTTTTTTCCTGCCTGTATGGTCGGCCTTTGGCAGTCGGCAGAGTAATGACCCCGACACTTGCCATGACGGTGGAACGAGAAGCCGCCATTGCTGCTTTTGTCCCGGAAAAGTTCTACACGGTGGCTCTGGAGCTGACAAGCGGTTTTGTGGCATTAAGCCGCCGCATTTCTGAAAAAGCGGACGCGGAAAAGCTGCTTGCGGAGTGCAGAAAGGAGATGGTGTCCACGATCCAGAAAATCACGCGCAAGGAAAAGGCCGAAAATCCACCGCCGCTCTATGACCTCACTACGCTCCAGCGGGATGCCAACCGCTTGCTGGGCTTTACAGCACAGCAGACCTTGAACTATGCACAGAGCTTGTACGAGAAAAAGCTCATCACTTACCCGCGCACGGACAGCCGTTTTCTGACTGAGGATATGGCGGCATCGCTGCCGGGGCTGATGTCGGCTGCTGCGGGAGCCTTTGATGTGCATGAAGCCGTGCCTGTCCATGCAGAGCAAGCAATCAACAACAGCAAAGTCAGTGACCACCATGCACTGCTGCCCACGGCAAGTGTGGCACAGGCAGACTTTTCGGCTTTGCCCGCCGGAGAATTAAGCATCCTGCGGCTGATTACGGTGCGTCTGCTCTGCGCTGTTGGCGAACCTCACCGCTATGCGGAAACCACCCTGACCACCATTTGCGCCGGGAAAGAATTTTCGGCAAAAGGCAAGGTAGTTTTGGACGAGGGCTGGAAAGGCATCGAGCGCAAAATGCTGGACGATCTGCTGGACAAAAAGAAAGAGCCTGCTGCTCTGCCGGATGTGCAGGAGCAGAGCGAGTGCGGCATTGCTGGTGCTGAACTGAAAGAAGGCCAGACCTCACCGCCGAAGCATTTCACAGAAGATACGCTCCTGCACTCTATGGAAACGGCCAGCGCGGACAGTATGCCGGAGGATGCAGAACGTCAGGGCATTGGAACTCCGGCTACGCGAGCGGCTATTATCGAAAAATTAGTGGCAAAGGGCTTTCTGGAGCGCAAAGGCGACAAGAAAACCAAAGTGCTGCTGCCTACCGACAAGGGCAAAGCTCTGATTACAGTGATGCCCGAAGAAGTCCAGTCCGCTGACATGACTGCCGACTGGGAAACAAAACTGCTGCGCGTGGAGCGCGGCGAGATGGAGCCAAAGACATTTATGACTGAAATCAACGATATGATCTCCTCGCTGGTAAACACCACCGAGGCCGTGAAAGGAGCGAGTGCGCTTATGAAAAATAAAGTGATTGGTATCTGCCCGAACTGTGGCAAATCTGTTGTGGAGCGTGAAAAGGGCTGGTTCTGCGAGAACCGGGAATGCCGCTTTGTACTGTGGAAAGACAACGCCTTCTTCAAGCGTCTGGGCAAACGGATGGATGCTCATGTAGCCGACAAGTTGCTGCGGGACGGCCGTGTCCGCCTGAAAGACTGCCGTAGTGCCAAGGGCAAGACCTACAATGCAACGGTTTTGCTGACCACTGAAGCCGATGGTCGCAGCAAATTCTCGCTGGAATTTGAGGGCAGTTGCTGATGGAAAAGCTAAATGAAGCGGTCTACCTCATCAACGATGAACGCTATCTGCACCTCCGAGAAAATAGCGCAGGTGTTGGCTTTGCCACTTATAATAAGGTAACGGGCGAACCGCTGGAAAGCGGGCAGATTTCCGAAAAGAATCTGCCGCCGGATGGCAGGAACATGATGGCTGCTGCTCGGAACTGGTATCTGTTTGTACTTTCGGAAGATGAGCGCAAGGTCATCCAACTTGAAAGCATAAAAATTCTCGAAAGCGTTCCCGCATCCGGCATCCACAAACGGCGTATTTGGGAGCCTGAAACGATGCCAAAAGATATTCGGCTCATCAACAGTCACTATGACGATCTCTACCGAATTCCTGATGGTGGTGTGATTCAAGTGGACTACCCGGATGGCCGCAGTTTTACGGCAAAGCTGGAACATTTGGATGATTACCACTTTGATATGGGCGGTCTGGGCAATGTGTTCCACATCTGCCAGTTTGCCGATGTTATGGGCAGGAACCACGCAGATTTCTACCCAGAAATTCAGACGCAGGATAATCAGGGTGCATGGGAGCTGGGCGGCAAGGGCTATATTGCTATCCAGTCCTGTGATGATGGCTGGGATTATACACTTTATCACAGCGACTTTTCCGTGATGGATGGCGGGCAGGTTGACGCGCCGGAGCTGACAATTCAGGAAGTCAGGGAGCAGATTCTGGAAGCACATCACATGGAAAAGGGGCGACGGCTGTTGCAGGACTATGACTTCGTCATGGACAGAGCCGCAGAAGCTGAAGAACTTGGTGCAAACAACCGCCATTCCACGCTGGAAAAACTGGCTTCGCTGGCTGGCGCAAAAGAAAAATGCGATGTCCCGGAGTGCAGCCCCGTTGGGTGCCGGAAAGCGAGGGATGCTCATGAACTTTAATGGCGAAGAATTGATGCTGATGATGCTCTACAATTCCGGCACTCGGCTGGGGTTGATGCAGGAACTGCGGCTTATGCAGTGCTATCTTCTGCCGGATGAAACGGCATTGCGGGAATTGTCCGAGGGCGTTATCGAAAAGCTGAAACTCATATCGGATGCCGATTTCGATGAAGTTGAATTTCCGCTCAACTGATTTTTGCCGCCTGTTGGCGGCGTACATATCCTCTTTTGTGGTTGCGAATTGTGTGCTATAATCAAATTACTTTCAGGGGTCCTTTTTCTTTTTTGTGCCAGACAATCAAGGAGTATGATATATGGATTTCTTTGATACGCAAATCCTTTTTTACAAATTTAACGACAATAAGAACTCACTTGATAAAGACATCGAGGACGTTATTCAGAAATGTGATATAACGGGCGGTCAAATTTCATCTGTTGTTGCGTTAGAGTTTCTGGGCGTTATGGAAAAAGACTGTAATCGCGCAAAAATTTACCCTGTCAAATTGGCAATCAACCATCCGCCTTTACCTACTCACTATCGCTTCAGAAGAAAAGGATGTGAAATAGGAAAATATAGAACCGATAAGATTGTCCTCGATTTTAACAGCGAATTCGATAGCATTGTGATTTATTCAAACGAGGCCATCAGTCAACTAATAAATCGAAAAGATCTTGATGGATTGCTGTTTTTTGCAAGAAATACGTATAGCAGGAAAGATTATATAGCATTTCGTAATAAAGTGCAGTTCTTAATAGATTATGATTTATCTGTGGTTCCGATAACTCAAGAAATTATAGATGTGATGTACCGTATCTATGAAGAAATCAAAGGCGAGTACAATGTGAAAGTCAACTACAGAAATTCCTTTATGGATTTGCTGATTCTTGCCACAGCGGTCACATATAAGAGATACCTCTACACTAAAGACAAAGAGCTTCAGAAACTTGTAACACGGTATTGCAACTATGATTCTGGAATTGATGCTGCAAATGAAACGACACATATTGAATCTTCGGCTATAAAGAATAACGGACAGGACAATAAGGGGTTTGTAAATAACAAATGGCGTCTTATACGATCATAATAGTTTACTGCTAGTGACAGTCTATACGAAAAAATATTAACCCTCAAAGATGCGGTCTTGATAGCACTTGCGGATTTATGTTATACTAATAATACTTTATCGATTAAGACTTAAAACTGAAAGCGAGGACAGCCAATGGACACCATCAAGCGTTCTCCCCTTGACCGCCTGCTCTTTGCCACCTTTCTGAAAGGCCGCACATCTTCTCGTGAGATTCTGAATGAAAAAGGTGAGATTTCCCCCGAAGAAAACAAGAAGATCGAGGAAGAAACCAACGAAATTCTCAACGATGATTCCACCTATCCTATTATCAGATACCTGTCTGATCTGCTTGCAAAATCCAAACCCTCCGATGATGCTGTCAAGAAGTTACATGACTGCATCGACAAGGTTGCTGCCGCACTAGGGCAGGACAGCACCGATGTATTCCGCGCCCTGCTTGCAAAACTGATCGAGCAGCCGGAAGAGAAGCAGACATTCAACCGTCTGCTGGAGATGGCAGAGAAATTCGCCGCAAAATACGAATAAAATACCATAGATTCCATAAGCGAGTGACCTGAAAAGGCCGCTCGCTTTTTTGTTTTCCACGAAACATGAAGGGAGGAACGCAATGCCAAATAAAACGCAAGAATATCTTAATCTCGCCCAGCAAACGGCAAAGGAACTGACCCGGTATTGGGAAAACTGGACGGACTATCTGACCACTGCATCCCGGTTGTATAAATACAGCTATGCAGACCAGCTCATGATCTACGCCCAGCGTCCTGATGCTACCGCCTGTGCCAGTTTCGACCTCTGGAACAACCGCATGAACCGCTACGTCAGGCATGGCTCCAAGGGCATCGCCCTGTTAGACCAGTCCAGCAGTGTCCCACGTCTGCACTATGTCTTTGATGTGAGCGATACCGGGGTGCGCCGCAATTCTCGTGACCCTGAGGTGTGGCAGCTCGGCCCTGATCTGGTTCAGCCTGTGTCAGAAATGCTTGCCAGAGAATACGGTGTCCGGCATGAACGAATCACCCAGCAGATCGCGGACATTTGCGGCAAGCTGGTGGATTCCTATTGGGATAACAACAGCGGTGACATTCTCGACATCGTTGACGGCTCGTTCCTGATGGATTATGATGAAGCCGGACAGGAGTTCCAGTTCAAAAGTGCCGCTGCAATCAGCATCACCTATGCTGTCCTTGAACGATGCGGTTTTGAGCCGGAAGGACATTTTGACCGGGACGATTTTCAGGCCATCTTCTCCTTTTCCACTCCTGCCGCCGTGTATGCGTTGGGCACCGCAGTCAGCGAGTGCAGCCGGGATGTGCTGCGCAACATCGAAAGAACCGTAAAGACGACAATCCGCCGCCGCAATGTAGAAAGGAGCCAGTATGAATATGAACAGCAGGAACGTGACCTACTCGACCATCGGGGATTATCAGCTCCCGAACCTGACCCTGCCCCGGCAGGAGAAAACACTGGGCAAGTACGGCAGGCTGCGCCGGACGTACCTGATGAACCATCGCCCGGTGCTGTACAACACGATGCTTCTGTCGGGAACTCTGCATCCGCACCTGCTGGAGGTGGAGCAAACCGCAGAGAGCCGGATGCGGCAGACCATGCAGGAGTTGCTGAAACAGAACCCGGCTCCGAACAAGGAGCAGTATCAGATGGAGTGGGTGCAGCACATGAACAGCCTGAAAGCACAGGCCGAGGAACTGGTGATGAACGAGCTGATTTACAGCTAAGTTTCTTCGATGCACACATTCCCACCGAAGCTGAACAAATTGAATCCATCGACCAAGCGGAGAGCGAAATATCGCCCTCCGCTTTCTCTTTGTCACAGGCTGAGATCGAAAACGCGCTGCGGAGAGGTTCCAATGTTGAAGGCAGCAAACTTCGGATATGGAAAATTTATCAGTTGCAGCCTGACCGAAAACTCCGGGCAAAGGCTCTTGCCAACGAATATGCACCGTATGGCCCCGGCGGTTCTTCACACACTTATCTGGACGGAAGCAGTGGTTGGCTTGACCATGACAGCAAGGGGCTGACGTTTGAGCATTATCCCGACCATCAGAAAGTGCTTCTCCGCTGGAATCAGGTCGAAAAATATATTCACCTGATGATTCAGTCTGACCGCTACCTGTCGGACAAAGAAAGAAGAGTCATCGACTTTCCCCTTGAACTGAACGCCGCCAGTGCAGCCGAATACACTGCATTAAAGGCGCAGCACCCGGATACTCTGGTTGGATTTGAAGCTGGCGGCAATTTTATGTTCTATGGGGAAGATGCTGCCAAGGTCGCAAAAGTTCTCAACAGTGCTTTGTTTACGAGAGAAACAGCACTGGGCGAAGTTCAGGTCACAGGCTTTCCACCTAGCTTATGGGCAAGAAAGTCAAAAGAATTGTGGTCTGCGGGCAATGATGTTTACCTTGCCGGATTGAACGAAGATGGGACTCATTACCAGACTAAACATCTGCACAAAGAGGACTATCTGCCCATCGGCTCCATCATCAATATGGATGGCCGGAAATTTCGGATTGGCGGAGTGGATTTTGATAAGGGCAAGGTTTCCTTGCAGGATATGGCACTGGCCGACCTGCGGATGCCAATTTTTCGGGAAGAACCGCTATCTGTTGTCCGGGAATTGTACGAACAGCAGGACGAGGCCCTTGACGCTGCTCCCGAAAAGGCCGTTGACTATAAGGTCGGGGACGATGTTGTGGTAGACCTTCTCACACGAACCATCGAGGGCAAAATCGGCTATGTGGGCGAAACCGATGTGCGCATCGACACCAGTGCGCAGGGCTATTCGTGGAGCAACGAGGTGCTGAACAAACAGCAGTTCGAGGACAGTCTGCGACGGGATGAGCCTACGTCTGATGAATCACTGGACAAGCTGCCTATCTCTGGGGAGGTCAACGGCGAATGGCAGACCTTCCCGGATGCCGCTGCCTTGGATGAAGCCCTGAATGCCGAACCTGCGCCGGAGCCTGCCGGGAACTTCCACATCACGGACGACCATCTGGGCGAGGGCGGCGCAAAGCAGAAGTATGCCCGGAATATTGCAGCTATCCGCACCCTGTTTCAGTTGGAACAGGAACACCGTGGAGCCACCGCCGAGGAACAGGAAGTGCTTTCGCAGTATGTGGGCTGGGGTGGTCTGCCGGATGCCTTTGACCCGGATAAGAGCAACTGGTCAAAAGAGTACACGGAACTGAAAGGGCTGCTCTCCGAGGACGAGTATGCCGCAGCCCGCAGCTCCGTGCTGAATGCCCACTACACCAGCCCCACCGTAATCCGTAGTATTTACGTTACTGTGGAGCGCATGGGTTTCCGCAGCGGTAACATTCTGGAACCTAGTATGGGCGTAGGCAACTTCTTTGGAATGCTGCCCGAGAGCATGGCAGACAGCCGCCTGTACGGTGTGGAACTGGACAGTATCACGGGCCGGATTGCCCAAAAGCTGTACCCGGAGGCCAACATCAAAGTGGCCGGATTTGAAACCACGGATAGGCGGGATTTCTACGATTTAGCGGTCGGCAACGTACCGTTTGGCAATTACAAAGTCAACGACAAAGCGTATAACAAGCTGAACTTCAGCATCCACAATTATTTCTTTGCGAAAGCCATCGACCAGGTGCGGCCGGGCGGCGTGGTGGCGTTTGTTACCAGTCGTTACACGCTGGACAGTAAAGATTCTTCTGCCCGCAAGCACATGGCAGAACGAGCCGATTTGCTGGGGGCCATTCGTTTACCCAACAACTCTTTCCGTGCCAACGCTGGTACGGATGTTGTCAGCGACATTATCTTCCTGCAGAAGCGTGACCGCCCCATCGACCATGAGCCGGACTGGATACAGCTCGGCAAAACGGAAGATGGCTTTACCATCAACAGCTATTTTGTAGACCACCCGGAGATGGTGCTGGGCGAACTGACCACTGAAAGCACCCAGTATGGCTGTGAGGAATGCACCGTGCGCCCCATTGAGGGTGCAGTGCTGGCAGACCAGCTTGCCGAAGCTATCCAGCATATTGAGGGACTGTACACGGAAGTTGAGGTCGAAACACCAGATATTGCGGATGCAGAAAATGAGCGACACATTCTCCCTGCTGACCCGGATGTGAAGAACTTCTCCTACACCGTGGTTGACGGTGAAGTGTATTACCGCGAAAATTCTGTTATGACACAGGTGGAGCTTTCCGACACCGCCAAAGGCCGTGTGACCGGGATGGTGGAGCTGCGGCAAATCGTCAATGAGTTGATTGACCAGCAGCTAAACGACTACCCAGATGCCGACATTCAGGCTACGCAGGAAAAGCTGAATGACGCCTACGATGCCTTTTCTGCAAAATACGGCTTGCTGAATGACCGCAAAAACGGCAGATTATTTGAGCAGGATTCTTCTTACTATCTGCTGTGTTCTCTGGAAAATCTGGACGATCAGGGCAACTCAAAAGCAAGGCGGCGATGTTCACCAAACGCACCATTCGCCCGGAACGTACTGTCACCAGCGTGGACACTCCCACGGAAGCACTTGCAATTTCCATCGGAGAGCGTGGCCGGGTGGATTTGCCCTATATGGCAGAGCTGCTCGGCACTCCCGGCGACTATGAGCGAATCACCAGCGAACTATCCGGCGTAATTTTCAAAGACCCCGGCACAGACCCTACTGACCCAGAAGCGGGCTGGCAAATGGCGGATGAATACTTGTCCGGCAATGTCCGGGCAAAACTGCGCATGGCACAGCTTGCCGCCGAAACCAACCCGGAGTTTGCAGTCAACGTCACGGCATTGGAAAAGGCGCAGCCGAAAGACCTTGAAGCATCTGAGATTGATGTACGTCTGGGTGCAACATGCTTGCGCCGGAGATCATCCAAAAGTTTATGGCAGAAACTTTCCAGATTCCCTACTATCTGCGTCATGCAGTTAAAGTGAGATATTCTCCCTATACCGCAGAATGGCGCATTGAGGGCAAGTCGGCTATGGGCAGAGGCGACATTACCTCCACCGAAACCTATGGCACATCCCGCGCCAATGCCTACAAGATTCTGGAAGATACGCTCAACTTGAAAGATGTGCGCATCTATGATGCCATTGAAGATGAAGAAGGCAGACCGAAGCGCGTCCTGAACAAAACGGACACCATGCTGGCGCAGCAGAAACAGCAGGTAATCAAAGATGCTTTCGCCAACTGGATCTGGCAAGACCCCCAGCGGCGCATTGCACTGGTGAAGCAGTACAACGAACTGTTCAACAGCAACAGACCGCGCGAATACGATGGTTCCCACATCCACTTTGTCGGTATGAACCCGGAAATTTCGCTCCGGGAACACCAGCGTAACGCCATCGCTCATGTGCTTTATGGTGGTAATACGCTGCTTGCACACGAAGTGGGAGCCGGAAAGACGTTTGAGATGGCAGCATCCGCAATGGAAGCCAAACGGCTGGGGCTGTGTCAGAAAAGTCTTTTTGTGGTGCCAAATCATCTGACGGAGCAATGGGCGGCAGAGTTTTTGCACCTATACCCCAATGCCAAGCTGCTGGTAGCTCGAAAAAAGGACTTTGAAACCGCCAACCGCAAAAAATTCTGTGCTAGAATTGCGACTGGGGACTACGATGCGGTCATCATCGGTCATTCACAGTTTGAGCGCATCCCGTTGTCCTATGAGCGGCAAGAACGCATTATTCAGGAGCAGATTGATGAAACGCTTGCCGCCATCAACGAACTGAAAGCCACTGCTGGCGAAAATTTCAGCATCAAGCAGATGGAAAAGACACGCAAAACGCTGGAAATCAAGCTGGAAAAGCTACGCTCCGATGCGAGAAAGGATGATGTTATCACCTTTGAGCAGTTGGGCGTGGATAGCTTTTTGTGGATGAGAGCCATTTTTACAAGAACCTTTTCCTCACGACAAAAATGCGCAATGTCGCTGGTTTGTCTACAAGTGAAGCGCAAAAATCGAGCGATATGTTCGGAAAGTGCCGCTACTTGGATGAGATCACAGGTGGGCGCGGCGTGGTGTTTGCTACGGGAACGCCCGTGAGCAACTCCATGTCGGAGCTGTACACGGTCATGCGCTATCTGCAATATGGCACACTCCAGCAAAAAGGGCTGACACACTTCGACTGCTGGGCATCTACTTTTGGTGAAACCACCACCGCCATTGAACTTGCCCCGGAGGGTACGGGCTATCGTGCGCGCACTCGATTTGCGAAGTTTTTCAACCTCCCGGAACTGATGTCGATGTTCAAAGAGGTTGCCGACATTAAAACCAGCGATCAGCTTCATCTGCCTGTGCCGGATGCAAAGTTTGAAACCGTGGTAGTGAAACCGTCCGAGATTCAGAAAGAAATGGTGCAGGAGCTGAGCAGACGCGCTGCGAAAATCCACTCCGGCACGGTGGATGCGTCCGAGGACAATATGCTGTGCGTCACCAACGATGGCCGAAAGATCGGTCTGGATGTTCGCCTGATGAACCCCATCCTGCCGGACGACCCCAACAGCAAGCTGAACACCTGTGTTCGGAACGTGCTGCAAATCTGGGCGGATGGCAAGGAGCAAAAGCTGACGCAGCTTCTGTTCTGCGACCTCTCGACACCAAAGAACGATGGCAACTTTAATGTCTACGATGATATTCGCAAGAAATTGGTCGCCGCCGGGGTGCCGGAAAGTGAAGTTGAGTTCATCCACAATGCCGACACCGAAGCAAAAAAGGCCGCATTGTTCTCCAAAGTGCGCTCCGGCGATGTGCGGATTCTGCTCGGCAGCACCGCAAAAATGGGAGCCGGAACGAACGTCCAACAGCGGCTTGCGGCGGTGCATCACTTGGATGTCGGCTGGAAGCCCAGCGACATGACCCAGCGCAACGGACGCATTATCCGGCAGGGCAATATGAATAAGGAAGTCAAGGTGTTCAACTACGTCACAGAGGGAACTTTTGACAGCTACTTGTTCCAAACTTTGGAGAATAAACAGCGATTCATCAGCCAAATCATGACTTCAAAATCCCCGGTACGCTCTTGCGATGATGTGGACGAACAGGCTTTGTCTTATGCAGAGATCAAGGCATTGTGTGCTGGAAATCCGCTCATCAAGGAAAAGATGGATTTGGATGTGCAGGTGGCGAAACTGAAAGTGCTGAAAGCCGACCACCAAAGCCAGAAGTTCCGTCTGGAAGATAAGCTGCTCACAAAATTCCCGGCTGACATTCAGGAAACGAATGCCTATATTGCTGGAGTGAAAGCGGATGCCGAACTTGCCGCCGCCCATCTGCAGGAGAAAGAGGGCTTCTGTGGCATTACCATCAAGGGCGTGACCTATGATGAGAAAAAGACTGCTGGCGAACGACTTCTCCTCGCTTGCTCCGAACTTCCCAATAGTGAGGAAAAAGTGATCGGCAGTTATCGCGGCTTTGAACTGTCCCTGCGCTTCGACACCTATCACAGCGAGTATCAGGCTCTTTTGAAAGGCCAGCGGAAATACTCGGTAGCACTGGGCAAAGACCCTCTTGGCTGCATCATCCGGCTGGATAATTCGCTGAACAATTTCCCGGAACGAATCACTTCTGCCGAAAACGAACTGGCTACCCTGAAACAACAGCAAGAAGCGGCGCAAATCGAAGTGGAAAAGCCGTTCCCACAGGAAGAAGAACTGGCTGAAAAGTCGGCTCGCCTTGCGGAGCTGAACGCACAGTTGGATATGGATGAAAAAGGTCACGAGCCGGAACAGGATGAGGAAGAACAGGAGGACGAACCTCGCCGCCCCTCGGTGTTGGCAGCACTGGAAGAAAAGGCGGACAAGACAGAAACCGTTAAGCCGTTCAAAAGTTTTCTGGACAAGGATGGTGATGCACGATGAGGGAAAAACGAGATGAAATTCTTATCCTGCGCATCACAAAATCAGAAAAAAGCCGCATTTATGAAAAGATGTTGGGCATGGGCATCCGTAGTCTAAGCGCATATATCCGTAAAATGGCTCTGGATGGCTATTGCCTGCATCTTGATTTGCAGGAATTGCGCCGCATGGCATACCTCTTGCAAATGTGCAGTACGAACTTGAACCAATATGCCAAACGCGCCAACGAGTGCGGTCAGGTTTACGCTGCTGACGTAGAGGATTTGCGCACCCGGTTGGACGAGCTAATCGACATTGGCAAGCAGATTCTTTCCCGGCTGGCTGATCTCTGACTTTTTCCCACGGCTTCGGCTGTGGGGCTACATAATGAGGCCGCATCATTGACACGGTGCCCATGCTCCTGTATATTAAAGCCAGAAATAGAAAGGTGGTGCTACTGATGAGGATCGTATTTAGAATTATGCTTTTTCCTATCTACTGTTTGCGGCTTTTGTGACTCTGATGCTGAAATGGACGCTCAGCTTATCGGCTTTTATTCTTGCGCTGCCGATGCTCTATATTTTCGGCTGCGGGCTTTATACGCTGTTCCGGGGCGAGTGGATGCAGTTTCTGATCCTGCTGGTGGCTGAGTTCGGATGCTTTGTTCTGGTCTTTGCCGGAACCGCTGTTGTAGATGCTGCCGAGAGGTTCAGCGGCTGGCTGGCCGGACTAGGAGGTTCAAATGAATAAAGACGTAATGACCGACTATTATCGAAATAATCCGAAAGACATTGTGTATGAACAGCTTGCGGATAATAAACAATATCATGAACTGCTTCAGAAGAAGATTGCTTCTCAAGACGCTTTGCGCTCGCTTATAAGCGAAGAAGCGTGGAAACGCTATCTTGATTTGGATGCTGTTGGTAATGAATTAGAGAGTTTCCGGTTAGAAACCATGTACCTCGCCGGAGCTGCCGATTATGAAAAACTTTTCAAGTAAGAGTGCCGCCGTTGTGCGGCATTTTTTTGTAGGAGGTGATGGAACTGGCTGCAACACGGTTGATTGCCATGCGCAAAAATAAGGGGAAGTCCATTTCCGCCTGTCTGAATAACCATACCAGCTATATCCAAAACCCAGACAAAACCGAGCAGGGTGAACTTGTCAGCAGCTATCAGTGCAGTCCCTTGACAGTAGACGAAGAATTTATGCTGACAAAGCGACTTTATGAACAGACCACCGGGCGCAGGCAAAAAAGCAATGTGATTGCCTATCAGGTACGGCAGTCTTTCAGGCCGGGAGAAGTGACACCCGAAGAAGCTAACAAGATTGGCTATGAATTTGCCGAGCGATTTTTGAAAGGAAAACACGCCTTTATCGTCGCCACCCATACTGACCGTGCGCATATCCACAATCATATTATTTATAATTCCACTGCGTTAGATGGTACACGGAAATTTCGGGATTTTTACTTTTCCGCGCTTGCTGTGCAACGGCTGAGCGACCTGATTTGCTTGGAACACCAGCTTTCCGTTATTCAGAAAAAGCCCTATCGGGAGCGGCAGAAACGCATCCTATACCCGCCCAAAGAAAGCAACCGTGACAAGCTCTGCACTGTGATCGACAACATTTTGTTGCACGATAAGCTCAAAGATTTTGCTGCATTTCTGGATGCGCTGGAACAGCAGGGCTATGAGGTGAAGCGTGGCAAGCATCCCTCGGTGAAAGGCAAAGGGCAGCGACGATTTATCCGATTTCTCACATTGGGAGCCGGATACACCGAGGAAGAAATCAAAACGGTATTGGATGGCAAGGCTGAACACCAGCCGCACCCCAAACAGCCCTTGCCCGAAAAGAAGTTTGGCCTGCTGGTGGATATTCCCACGAAAATGGCCGAGGGCAAAACCAGTGGATATAAAAAATGGGCAACAAAGTTTAACCTGAAAGAAATGTCCAAGACACTGCTCTACTTGCAGGAAAAGAAAATTGACAGTGCGGACGAACTGCGGGAACGTGCAGCGGCGGCAACAGAACGGTATCACACGCTGGGCGATTCCATCAAAGCGGCAGAGAAGCGCATGGGGGAAATCGCTGTCCTGCGGGCGCACATAGTCAATTACGCAAAGACCCGCGATGCGTACGCCGCCTATCGCAAGGCCGGATACAGCAAAAAGTTTCTGGAAGCACACCGGGAAGAGATCGAACTGCACAAGGCTGCGAAAGCCGCCTTTGACGAAGCGGACTTAAAAAAGTTGCCCAAGGTAAAAGATTTGAACGTAGAATATTCCGAACTGCTCTCCCAAAAGAAAATAGCGTACCCGGAGTATCGCAAAGCCAAAGAAGAAATGCAGGAACTGGTTCGCGCACAGAAAAATGTGGAACGGTTCTTTGCAGAAGAAAAGCAGATGCACGAAACAGAACAGGTGCGTTAATGCTGGACTGCCGGAGCTGACGATCGTGTCGGTTCCCGGCAGTCTTTTTGTCTTATAATCCCTATGGTGATGCACTGTTTCTTTCGATTGTGTATACGAGGAACGGCAACAGGTATTCTAAAGAGTGTAAACAACTCGATAGGATGAGGTTGCTCTATGAAAGAATTATTTGGACAGCGATTACGGGAACAGCGTTTGAAACATCATTTGACGTTGGAGCAAGTAGCAGAAAAAGCAGACCTTTCTGCCAACTATATCGGGATGGTGGAGCGTGGACTAAAGGAACCGGGGCTTGCAACCATTGTCAAAATCTTGAATGCCCTGAATATTTCAGCAGACGAACTTTTGTGCGATCTGGTTCCAAGTGCATCTCATGTGACCGATGATGAAATCAGCAAGCGGCTTGAAGGACTGACCCCTATGCAGAAGAAAGTGGCACTTGACCTTCTGGACACCTATATTACCAATCTGCCTTACCTCACCAAAGAAGAATAATCCTGCGGCAACTCTGGCGCACCAGCTTAATTTTGGCTGGTGCGCTTTTCTTTTGCAATTCTTTAGGCTATAATATTTCTTATAGAATGTATTCATTCCCAAAGAATTGATTTCGAGGTGAACAAGATGCGAGAACCGCGATATAGTATCCTTTCCGACATCAACGATGGAATCGACCGTGCCAAGCAAGGCAAGCTGGCTCTGTACTGGCAGCGGAACATTGAACACGAATACCGCTGCAAAAAAGTGACCCCGGCAGAGCAGCAAGCCTACACCGACTTGCAGGACATTCTTGCTGCCGTTCCGCAGTGGAGCGATGAGGAAGAACTGCGCTCCGGCATGGAGGGTATCGGTGGCCGCGTCTGGTTCTGTTATTTCTGGGAAGAACACGATTCGATGGTGCAGCTTACTGAAGATTGCAGCGGCAAGTTTACGGTTGCTTACGTTCTGGATTCGGATGTCACCCCAGAGGTGCGAAAGGCGGCTGCACAGCACGCACAACAGCAGCTTGCTGAATGTATGCAGGAGTGGGATGTTCCGCTTATGAAATCGGCTATTCCAGAAAAAGATAAATACGAATATTTAGATGAAGCGGCATCCCATCTGATGCAAGTCCTCAATGACCCGGAGAGCATCACCGGGTAAAAAGCGTTCCGCAGGAATGCGCAGCCTGCATCGGAACGGTGCAGAGTGAAAGGGTTTGGGGTGTCCCCAACAAGCATTTTGCAGCGCAAAATAGGCATTTGTATAGACGAATGCACTGCTTGCCAGTGAGCTATACAGATGCCCAAACCTAAGCTACAATGAAGATGTGCTGAGAGAACGAAGCATTGCTTGAGCTGAACGCTCGTAATATCCTCGACCGCGTGGGCGGCGGTGATGCCTTCGCCAGCGGCCTCATCTACGCCATGCTGCACGACTACAAGGCCATGGATATGATCAACTTTGCCGTAGCCAGCAGCGCCATCAAGCACACCATCCACGGCGATGCCAACATCACCGACGACGTAAGCTCCATCCGCAACCTGATAAACATGAACTACGACATCAAGCGTTGAGTTTCGCCTCAGCGCTTCCGTCTGCCGGGAACCGACCGCTGTACGTTGGTTTCCGGCTTTTTTTATACTGTCAGCGTCACAAATTGACACCAATTTATCATTCTTCACGAAGTATGTGATAAAATCTCTTGACAGCACCTCACAAAATATGTTATCTTTTGTAAACATCCTTGAAAAGATATGACCTTTTCTGGGGACCGAGCACAAACCGATTTTTCTCTGGAGGAAAGACCCATGAAACAGGAGATCATCCGCAAACTGAGCGCTGCCGTGGCCATGAGCCTCGTTGTTGGCGTCTCTCTGGCCGCCTGCGGCGGCGGCAGCAGCTCCACCGCCGCTGGTGTGACTAAGACCGGCTCTGCCGAAGGCTTTGGCGGTGCTGTCACCGCCACCCTGAACGTGGATGCCAACGGCACCGTTACCGACTGCAAGCTGGAAGGCGCACAGGAGACCGAGAGCATCGGCGGCGCTGCACTGGAAGAGCTGTCCAAGCAGGTCGTGGCCGCCAACGGCCCCGCAATCGACGGCGTTGCCGGTGCCACGGTGACCACCAAGGCCGTCCGGAAGGCCGTTGCCGCCGCACTGGGTGTGGAGCTGGCCGAAGAAGCCCCCGCCGACTCTGCTGCCGCAGCCCCCGCTGAGCCCGCCGCCATCGTCCCGGTGGAAGGTGGCATCCAGATCGGTCAGGCCTATGCTGCCGCCCACGGCACCAAGTGCTTCACCGAAGCGGTGGCTGTGGTGAAGGATGACGTCATCCTCGCCGCCTACCTCGACGATTTTCAGTTCACCAGCACCGATGCAGGCGTGACCGCCGTGCCCAACTCCGACTCCGACTTTGCCGCAGGCTACGCCGAGGGCAAGGTGCTGATGTCCAAGCGGGCCAACGCCGATTATTACAGCAAGATGATGGCTGAAAAGGGCGGCTCCACGGTCGCTCTGGATGCAAACTTCGACGCCATCCAGAACTTTGCCGTCGGCAAGACCATCTCCGAGCTGGAGGATGTAGCCGCCAAGGGTGCCGAGGCTGTGGACGCCGTCTCCGGCGCAACGCTGGTGGATACCGCCGGTTATCTCTCTGCCATCGTGGATGCCGCCAAAAACGCCCAGACCACGCAGGCCGTGGAGTTCAACGGCAGCTCCGAGGACCTGAAGCTGAATGTGGTCTATGGGGCCGCACACGGCACCAAGTGCTTCACCTCCGGCGCTGTCGCCACCGCCGGGGACACCATCGTGCTGAGCTACATTGACGAGTTCCAGTTTGCCGGTTCGGACGCCGGGGTCGTCGGTGTGCCCAACTCCGATTCTGACTTCGGCGCAGGCTACGCCGAGGGCAAGGTGCTGATGTCCAAGCGGGTCAACGCCGATTACTACAGCAAGATGATGGCCGAAAAGGCTGGTTCCACCGTTTCGCTGGATGCCAACTACGACGCCATCCAGAACCACGTGAACGGCATGAGCATTGCCGACGCCGAGGCTCTGAGCAAAGATGAAAAGGCTGTGGACGCCGTTTCCGGTGCCACGCTGGTGGATACTGCCGGCTACGTTGGTGTGCTGGTGGATGCCGCAAAGTAAGGCAAGAAAAATAACGTTCCTCTGAACGCAGCAGCGCCGCCGGGAGATCTCCCGGCGGGCGCTGCTTATTTATTATATGTTTTATTGTATGCACGCCACAACAATACCGGCGCACCATGAGGGTAACGGTTTCGATCTCCTTTTCCTTGTTCAAGTTCTGAAGTCCTTTCTGTTTTATACGCAGTTAGCCTTTTCTAACCGTCTGGTGGAAGAAAAGGCAGGCCACCTGTATGTAGTCTGCCTTTTGCCTGATGCGAAAGCCCGCAGACACGCGGGGCTTACAGCACCAGCGAGGGCGCGGTGTAGACCCGTGCCTTCAGCTCGCTGTTTAGCATATACAGTCCCTTGCTGTCACCGCCGAACAGATCCATCTTGGTAATGAGGTCAGCGGCGTTCTTCTCCTCCTCGCCCTGTTCCTTGATGAACCAGTCCAGCATCTGCATGGTGCGGAAGTCCCTGACCTCGTATGCGGCGGCGTAGATGGCATTGATGCTGGCGGTGACCAGCATCTCGTGTTCCAGTGCTCTTTTCAGCGGGGCCGTGTGGTCGCCTCGTTCCCACTCCGGCTTTGCGATAGCCTCAAAGGTGACGTCCTCGCCGTTATTCTGCAAATACTGACAAAACAGCATGGCGTGATCCCGTTCCTCCTGCGCCTGTACCCGGTACCAGTTCTCAAAGCCGTCCAGTCCGACGGCGGCGTAGTAGTTGGCAAAGTCCAGATACAGATAGGCGGAGTAGAACTCCTTATTGATCTGCTCGTTGAGCAGAAGAGATACGTTAGCGTTCATGATACTTCTCCTCCATAAGATTGTCTTTTCCTGCTCCCGGCATGAGGGCAGATATACCGTACCCAGAGCGATGCTGGGATGCTCCCTTTTCATCTCCAGGAACACCTGCTCTGCCTTGGGATGCTGCTGCAGCTCCGTTACGGCGGTCAATATCTCCTCTGCGTATTTTGGCATACCGCCAACTCTCCAAATGCAAGAGTGAATCTTATTATTTTGCTTTTATTATACCTATATTTTTTTCTCTGTCAACAACCACAAAGGGCTTGTGCTCCAAAAGCTGCCTCGAAGCCGATTTTCTCAAATTATGTGAAGCCGTCACAGTAAAACCGCTTGTCACGCGGTATACTACGCATAAAAACACAGCCGCAGAGTACATCTGTGGCTGTGCTTTGTGTTCAGTTGCTCACTGTTGTGTGGACTGGATATGGAGAGACAACATATCTCCCGATCTTACATGGGTTATCTTATCTGCCATCACTCTGGCAGTTTGCCTTGCAGATATGTCGGCATTCCCGCTGCGGTCGTATCCGGTCTGACCTTAAACATGGCTTTTTGAATCTACCTCCCTTATCGGTTTTCCGCGATATATTTCTCCGCCATGTGAACTGCCACCGCGCCGTCCGCCACGGCGGTGACCACCTGACGGAGGGGCTTCGTCCGCACGTCGCCCACGGCGTAAACGCCGGGAATACTGGTTTCCGTGGTCTCTCCGGCCACGATATAGCCGCCGCCGTCCAGCTCCAGTTGACCCACCGCCAGCGCCGTGGCGGGCTGTCGGCCCACGCTGACAAATACGCCGTCGCAGTCCACCACGCTTTCCTCACCGGTGACGGTGTCCCGCAGGCGGACGCCGGTCAGCCTGTCCCCGGAAAGCAGCGCGGAAACGACACTGTTCCAACGGAATTCCACGTTTTCGGCCTGTGCCAGCGGCTCGTGATAGATTTTGGTGGCCCGCAGGGTGTCTCTGCGGTGGACGAGGATCACTTTTTTCGCCACGCGGCTGAGAAGGAGGGCATCTGCCGCGGCGGAATTGCCGCCGCCCACCACGACCACCGTTTTGCCCTTGTAAAACATCCCGTCGCAGGCGGCGCAGTAGGCCACACCCCGGCCCAACAGCTCCGTCTCTCCGGCAACGCCCAGCGTTCTGGGTTCTGCGCCGGTGGCCAGCACCACGGTTTTCCCCCGGAAGATCCCCTCGCTGGTCTCCACGAGCTTGGGAACCGCCGTCAGATCCATGCGGAGAACTTCCGCGTATTCGCTGCGTGCCCCAAAACGCTCCGCCTGCTTTTGCATATTCTCCGCCAGAGAGAAGCCGTCGATCCCGTTCTCAAAGCCGGGGTAGTTGTCGATCTGCTCGGTCAGGGCCATCTGCCCACCGGCGGACAGTTTTTCCAGCACGATGGTGTCCAGCCCCGCCCGTGCCGCGTACAGGGCGGCGGTGTAGCCGCCCGGGCCGCCGCCCACCACGAGCATATCATAAACATGATTGTTGTTCATATCTGAACCCTCCGTTATTTCGCCAAGGCTTCCTGAATGAAACGGTCGATTTCTGCCTTTGAGCCGGGCGCGATGATGGAATCCACGGCCTTTCCGTTCCGGTACAGCACCAGAGTTGGGATGTCCTCGATCCCCTCGGCCCCCGCCAGCCGCGGCTCCTCGTCAATGTTGATCTTGCCGACGGCGAGGCTGTCCGCGTATTCCTCTCCGATCTTCTCATACGCGGGGCCGATCCTCCGGCAGTAGCTGCACCAGGGAGCCCAGAAATCCACCAAAACGGGCTTTTCGCCCCGGGTCGCCTGCTCAAACTGCTCCTGATTCATATTGATAGCTGCCATATCTGTCAGCTCCTTTCCTTTGTTTGGGTATTCTCAAGACTCCGGTCTCTCCCCACACCACATCGTGACCTCAACGGTACTCTGCCCTTGGGACAGAAAGCAGATGAGTAAGACCATCATCTGTACGAAAATAGCTGCGGTTTGTTGCAGCTTATTCTGCGCAGAGCTCAGCCACCAGAGCGTCCATCTGCGCTTCGCTGGTTTGGTTCAATGCACCACGCAGAGACACTACCGTTTCGTAAAGGTGGATATCCTTCATCTCCTCCAATTTGGTGCGCATCAGCCGCGCGGCAGCAGGTGCCCAAGAGCCGTCTTCAATAAGGCCAACCCGGCGGTTTCGGAATCCCTTTGTCCGTAAATGTTCCAAAAACTCCCTCATGGGCGGAAACAGTCCTCCGTCATAGGTGGCGCTGGCTAAAACCAACTTCCCGCAGTAGAACGCACTGGCAACAGCGTAGGAAAGATCTGTCACAGTGAGATCACATATGTTGACCTGTACGCCTTTTTTCTCTAATTTACCCTTGAGGGTCTTCGCCGCATGGGCAGTATTTCCATGGATGGATGCGTGGGCAATCAGTATGCTCTCCGATTCTTCTGGTTCCCATTGTGACCAGAGATCATAGAGCCGCAGACACTCCTCCAGCCCTTCTGTAAGCACGGGACCGTGGAGCGGGCAGATTGTTTTGATCTCCAGCGCGGAGATTTTTTTCAGCAGAGCCTGCACCTGTGCGCCATATTTCCCGATAATATTGTAATAATACCGTCGGGCCTGCGGCACCCAGGGGGCACGGGCAGTCCGTTCCAGTGAGCCAAAGCGTCCGAAGGCATCCGCCGAGAACAGGATTTTTTCCGTTTCCTCATACGCCGTCATCACCTCCGGCCAGTGTACCATCGGCGCCAGCAGAAAGCGCAGCCGGTGCAAACCCAAGGAAAGCGTATCTCTTTCGCCAACCTCCAGCATACGGTCTTCCGACAATGCACCTGTGCCGAAGAACTGCTTGATCAGGGTAAATGTTTTCGCGTTTCCCACGATCTTCATCTCCGGGTACTTTTGTGCCAGCCGCATGAGACTGCCGGAATGATCCGGCTCCATGTGTGTGACCACAAGATAGTCGGGCCTGCGCCCCTCCAACACCCGCGCCACATTGGAAAGCCATTCTTCCGTTGCCCGTGCGTCCACGCTATCCATCACGGCAATCTTCTCATCCAGAATGACATAGGAGTTGTAGCTCACTCCCATAGGCTGGACGGGGTACTGGTTTTCAAAGAGTGCCAATGTGTTATCATCCACCCCTACATAGCGGATGGCATCTGTTACCGTTTGGATAGACATATAAAATATACCTCCTATTTTCCTTACTCAGACTCTGACTGATAGGTTCTTCTTTCTAACGAAACATACGCTCAACCGCGGATCGACGGTCGCGCATTTTACCGTTGCCTTGCTTCCCCCAGAGTCGTTACATGTGGTACACCGCAGCGGAGCGAAGTCCTTCCGGCAGGCCGTCGGGCGCAGCAGGTGAAAGTTCCCAGCGTACCTGCCCCGCCCACTTGGAGGCGACGGCGGAGAAGTGGAGCATGACAATACCGAGATCCAATGCGGCATCCAAATTATCGGTGTAGGCATCCTCCTGCTGCACCAAATAGATGCTGTGATCCTGCACAAGGAAGCCATAGGGCTGACGGTTGAGATAGCTGGGGGAGAGCGAAGCGGCGTAGAAGGACTGCCAGAGCATATCGTCGTAGAAGTCCATCATCTCGTCAAGCCCAGACTTGTTGCTCCAGCTCCCCATGTGAACCAAATCGTTCACGCCCTTTTTGGGCGCGTAGTACTGCTGCTCGGCCCGCACATCGATCTGAGACATACTTAGGATATTCAGCCGCAGCTTTTTTGCGGTCTTTTCCCCGTAGCCAAAGGCAACGATTGCCGCCACCTCTAACGGGGTGGCGAGAGACAGTGCCTTTTTGATTTTGTCGCTGTCGGTGAAGGTCATCCAGCAGGTGTCGATGTCCAACTCAGTCAGCTTGAGGACGAGATCTTCCATCATGTAGCCGGCGTTGATGGCCGCATAGGAATGCGGGGCAGACATAAGGAGCAGGTAATGCGGTGCTCCGATGAGAAATTGATTATAGCCCGCTGAGTTCTCCAGCGCCGGCTGTGCATCCTTGTCCAAGACGATCAACTCCGTTGCAATCTCCGGGACAAGACGGGGGCAGGTCTTTTCATAGTAGGATCTGAGCTGGCCGATAGCCTCGCTCGGAACTTCCTTTTCGCGGAATGCGTGAACGGATCTGCGATTTTGAATCATAGCGCTGTAATTCATAGTAATATCTCCTATTCTGATGTCTTTGGTTTTTTTATAAATCGTCTATCAGTGCGGTGCTCTTGGCGTAGGCGGTACTGCGTGCCTCAAAGAAATCGGTCTTGACCATGTTGGCGTCGGCGTACTGGCTGACCCATTCCATGCTCTCCGGTTCGCTCTCAAAGCCTGGATACAATGCGGGATAGCCAAGGCTCGTCCAGCGGAGGTTGCCGAGATAGCGGATGTAATCGCTGATCATCTGCCGGTTCAGCCCCGGGATGTCGTCGCCGATCACATAATGCCCCCATGCAATCTCCTGCTCCACGCCCTCACGCATCATCTCGCGCAGCGCTTGTACGCTCTCGGCGGTGAACAACTCCGGCTGCTCCTTTTGCAGCTCCGTGATGATATTGCGGAACAGCCACAAGTGCGTGTTCTCATCGCGGTTTATGTAGCGAATCTCCTGCGCCGAGCCGGGCATCTTCCCGTTTCGGGAGAGATTGTAGAAGAACATAAAGCCGCTGTAAAAATAGATGCCCTCCAAAATATAGTTTGCCATCATCACGCGCAGCAGCGTGGGAGCGTCCTTCCGCTCCTGAAACTCGTTGTAGCAGTCCCCAATGAAGGTGTTGCGGCGCAGCAGATGCTCGTCCGTTTTCCATTGGTAGAGGATGTCATTGCGCTCCACGGGGGAACAGATGGTGTCGAGCATATAGCTGTAGCTCTGTGAGTGGACACACTCCTGAAACGCCTGAATGGACAGGCAGAGATTGACCTCGTTGGCGGTAATGTAGGCGCCGATATTAGGCAGGTTCGCTGTCTGAATGGAATCCAAAAAGACAAGAAAACTCAGAATTTTATCGTAGGCGCTGCGCTCGGCTGACAGCAGGCGGGGATAGTCCTTCACATCCTGTGAGAGATTGATCTCCTCAGGGATCCAAAAGTTGTTCATGGCCTGCCGGTACCAGTCGCTGACCCAAGCGTACTTCATATTGTTGAAGTCGTTGAGGTTTGTGGTATTGCCGCCGATCATGCGCCGCAGGCGCACATCGGGGTCGCCCTCCGGGTTAAAGAGGGGCTTTTTCTTCAGTTCCGTCATGCTATCCTCCTTATGACGAGCAGCTTTCGCAGGTCTCGACCTCAAGGGCCTTGCTGCGGACATAGTAAATGGTCTTGACGCCGGCCCTCCACGCCTCCAAATACAGTCTGAGCACCTGACGCATGGAATAGTCGTTGGTGATATAGAGATTCATGCTCTGCGCCTGGTCAATATGTCTCTGGCGAAGGCCCGCGGCGCGTACCGACCAGCTTTGGTCAATTAGATGCGCTGCCTTATAGTACCACCATGTGTCCATAGAAAGCTCCGGAGCAACGCGGGGCAGCATGCTGCCCTTTTTTTCCTCTAAAAAGAATTTCTTCATAATTGGATCTATGCCCGCCGACGTGCCGGAGAGGATAGATGTGCTGGAGGTCGGTGCGACCGCCAGCAGATAGGCGTTGCGCATTCCCTGCACCGCCACCGTTTTCGCAAGCGCCCGCCACTTTTCGGAGGTATAACCCCGCTTTTCAAAATACGCGCCCGTCTGCCAGTCGCTGCCCTCAAAGAGCGCGTAACGACCCTTTTCCCGTGCCAGAGCTGTGTCCGCCTTGACAGCGGCGTAGTTGATGAGCTCGAACACTGCGTCGGTGAAGGCAAGGTGCTCATCGCTCTCCCAGTGGATGCCGCGCTTTGCCAGCATGTGGTGGTAGCCGCTGACGCCCAGGCCGATGCTGCGGTACTTCTGATTGGTAAGCCGCGCGTATTCCAACGGGTAGAAGTTGAGGTCGATCACATTATCCAGTGCGCGGATGGCCGTTTCCACCGTGCGTTCCATATAGGCCTCGTCCTCCACCGGCAGATTACCGAGAGACAGACTCGCCAGATTGCAGACCACAAACTCACCTGGGCGTGTGGCCGTCACCACTATTGTGTCGCCGTTCTCCGTGTGCACCTCAGTGCTGATGTGCTCGATGGGTGCCATGTTCTGCGCGATCTCCGTACAGAGATTGGAGCAATAGATCATTCCCGTGTGGCCGTTTGGGTTCATATGATTTACACTGTCTCGATTGAAAGCGAAGGGCGTGCCGGTCTCCACTGCCGAGCGAAGCACCAGCCGCACGATGTCCTTGACGGTGACGCTGCGCTTTTCGATGCGCGGGTCATTGACGCAGTCAGATACCGCTTCTCCCATTCTGTACCCCAGTAATCCTCCAGTGCGTAGCCCTTGACCGTGAGGATCTCATGCGGACACATGAGATGCCACGGCGCGTCTATGTTCTCCTCCGCCAGTCGCCAGAAGAGATCCGGATAGCACACGGCGGGAAACACATCATGTGCCTTCATGCGGTCGTCGCCGTTGTTGGTGCGCAGTTGAAGGAATTCCGGCAGATCCCGGTGCCATGCGTCTAAGTAAACCGCCACAGCGCCCTGCCGCATCCCCAACTGATCCACCGCCACGGCGGTGTCGTTGACCAGCCGGATCCAGCGGATAACACCGCCCGCCGCCCCTTGAAAGCCGCGGATGGTGCTGCCTGCAGCGCGCACCTTACCGAAGTACATCCCCATTCCACCGCCGAATTTAGAGACCTTTGCGAAGTTGTCCAGCGAGCGGTAGATACCGTCCAGACTGTCCGGCACAGTGTCCACAAAGCAGCTTGAAAGCTGATGGTAGGGCTTTCGTGCGTTGGACATGGTAGGTGTCGCCATCGTGACCTCCATACGGCTGAGCATATCGTAAAAGCGTTTTACCCACCCCATGCGGTCAGAGCCTTCGTTCATAGCAAGATGCAGCGCGATACCCAAAAACATCTCCTGCGGTGTTTCCAGCGGCACGCGGCTGCGTGACTGGATCACATAGCGTTTGAGCAGCAGGTCAAGGCCGGAGTAGGTGAACAGCTCGTCCCGTTCCGGGCAGAGAAAGTCCTCCGCCATGGCAATCTCCTCGTGGGTATAGTGGGCAAGGATATAGTCACCGTAGAGTCCCTTATCCGTCAGATAGCGAAGCTTGCCATAGAGGTCGCAGACGCCGCGCCCCTCCCATTCCTGTGCGTTGCGACAGCGAAAGGAGTGGTTCAGAAGCCGCGCCGCGATGAACTCCCACTTGGGTGCCTCTGCCGTAGTCAGCTCTACCGCCGCCTTGGTCAGTGCCTCAGCCCGCTCATCCTCCGTCATGCCCAGGCGACAGAAACTCTCAAACTTCATTTGAAGCGCCGCGAGGGAGTAGACTTCCTCGGTAAAATCCATCTGGATGCGGCGCAGCACCTCGTCAAGCGAGTCATCCCCCACCGTCCGCGCGATGGTATGCCGGACACGGCGCAGCGCAGACCGCTTTTCGCGGTAGAGGATGTACGCCTTGGCCACCTCATAGTGTCCGCGCTCCATGAGCGTTCGCTCCACCTCGTCCTGCACACGTTCTACGGTGAGCGGCACTGTGACGGAGAGATTGTTGAGAACGGTGGCGAGGATCTCATCCATCTCTCTGCTCCCGATCTCCTTGCCCTGTCCGTCAAACGCCTTTTTCATGGCGTTGAAAATTTTCTCCTGTTGAAAGGGAACAGACTCCCCGTTTCGTTTTCTGATCTCCATTTCGATCCTCTCATCTTCTCCGGTCACTTCTCATGTCCTTTTGGGCAAAGAGCGGGCAAGCGCAGTATCACGCTTGCCCGCTCTGTTTTTGAAAGCCGGTTTTTCTGCCGCCGACGCGGTGGGGCTGTTTGTTGTCTGTTGTCTTGGTTTTGGCTTTCCTGCCAGTTACTTCATAGATTCCAGAATGGCGTCCGCCAGTGCTTCCAGCTCAGTGCGCTTGTCCGTGCCCATGGACGAGGCGAGGCTGAGCCGCTCGTTGAGCACCGTCATGTTCTTAAGCTCATTGTTGACGAATTTCTGCATGAGGTCACCGGACTTCACCGCCCATGAGCCGTTTTCAATGATGGCAAAGGTGCGGTTTTGCAGATTCAGTGCCTTCATATCCATGAGGAAGTCATGCATGGCAGGGTAGATGCCGAGGTTGTAGGTCACAGAGGCCAGGACAATGTGACTGTACTTAAACGCCTCGGAGATCAGCTGGGAGACATGAGTGGAGGACACATCGTACATCGCCACCTTGCTCATGCCCTTATCGCAGAGCGACGTCGCCAGCGCCTGCGCCGCGTTCTCCGTGTTGCCGTACATAGAGGCGTAGACGATGAGCACGCCCTGGGTCTCAGGGGCATAGCGGCTCCATGTGTCGTACTTTTCAATGAACCAGCCCAGATCCTTGCGCCACACGGGGCCGTGGAGCGGGCAGATGTACTTGATCTGATCCAAAACGCCGCCGGCCTTTTTCAGCAGGAGCTGGATGTGGGGGCCGTACTTGCCCACGATGTTGGTAAGGTAGCGACGGGCGTCGTCCAGCCAGTCCCGCTCGAAGTCCACCTCGTCGGCGAACAGCTTGCCGTCCAGCGCGCCAAAGGTGCCGAAGGCGTCGGCGGAAAAGAGGACGCCGTCGGTGACGTCGAGGGTCACCATGGCCTCCGGCCAGTGAACCATAGGCGCGCCCACAAAGGTGACGGTGTGCTTGCCGAAGGAGAAGGTGTCGCCCTCCTTCACCTCGATGCACTCATGTCCGTCCACATGGAAGCCGAACTGCCGCATGAGCATGAATGCCTTCTCGTTGGAGATCAATTTCACCTTGGGATGGCGCAGCAGGATCTCCTCGATGCAGGCGGCGTGATCCGGCTCCAGATGGTTGACCAGCAGGTAGTCCAGCTCGCGGCCATCCAGCACATACGCCAGATTTTCCAAAAGCTGGCGGCAGGCAGACCAGTCCACCGTGTCAAAGAGCACCGTCTTTTCATCCAGCAGGCAGTAGGCGTTGTAGCTTACGCCCCGGGGAATGGGAAAGCAGTTTTCAAACAGGGCCAGGCGATGATCGTTGGCGCCCACCCAGTAGAGGTCGTTCGTTACTTTACGCACGCAATACATCTTATCTTGCCTCCTTCACGGCCTCAAGCTTTACAAATTGATCCTTCGTCTCCGCGCACTCGGGACACACCCACTCGGCGGGAAGCTGCTCAAAGAGCGTACCGGGCGCGATCTCGCCGTCCTCGTCGCCCAACTCCGGCACATACTCGTAGCCGCAGCCGCTGCAGACGTAGCGGTCGCCGATGGGGGCGGGCTTCGGCGGCGTGGGCCGCTTCATCTTTACCATGGGCGGCGCGGGCAGCTTTTCGCCGCTATCCAGCGCGGCAGTGAGCAGGGGCAGGATCTCCTCCACATCGCCCACGATGCCGTAGTCGCAGTTCTTGAAGATAGGCGCGTTACCGTTCTTATTGATGGCCACGATGGTGGAGGCGTCCTTGATGCCCTTAAGGTGCTGGGATGCGCCGGAGATGCCGCAGGCGATGTACAGATTGCCGGTGAACTTCTGACCGGACATACCCACATAGCGGTTCAGCGGCAGATATTTGAGAGTCTCCGCCACAGGGCGGGAAGAACCGATGGCCGCGCCGGCGGCCTTGGCCAGCGACTCTACCAGTTTCATGTTCTTTTTCTCCCCGATGCCCTTGCCCGCGGAGACCACCCGCTCCGCCTGCGGGATGGGCGTATCCATAGGGATGCCCACGGAGAAGTCGTGACCATCCTTCTTCAGCGCCGCCACAAGGTCGGCCACCTGCTGGGCAGCATCCCCCTCCCGGAAGATGGTCTTTTTGCGAATGCCGGTGATGGGCGCGGGTTTCTTGGCCGCCGAACGGCTCTCGCCGCCGGAGCTCTTGCCCAGCTTGCCCAACAGATGAGAGGCGATGACCACCCGCTGGATCTCATTAGTGCCCTCGTAGAGGGTGGTGATCTTGGCGTCGCGGTAGGCCCGTTCCACCTCCATGCCCTTGAGGTAGCCGCTGCCGCCGTGGATCTGCAAGGCATCGTTGGTGACCTCCAGCGCGATGTCCGAGGCGTACATCTTCGCCATGGCGGACTCCATGCCGTAAGGCGCGTGCTGCTCCTTCAGCTCCGCCGCGGAGTAGATGAGGAACCGGGCGCAGCGCAGCTTGGTTGCCATATCCGCCAGCTTGAAGGCGATGCTCTGCTGGGCCGCGATGGGCTTGCCGAACTGGACGCGCTCCTTGGAATAGCTCAACGCGTGCTCAAACGCGCCCTGGGCGATGCCCAGCGCCTGCGCGGCGATGCCGATGCGTCCGCCGTCCAGTGTGGACATGGCAATCTTGAAGCCCTCGCCCTCCTTGCCCAATAGGTTTTCCTTGGGAACCTTCACGTTGTTGAAGATCAGCTCCGCCGTGGAAGAGGAGCGAATACCCATCTTGTCATAGTGGTCGCCGAACTCAAAGCCCTTCCAGCCCTTCTCCACGATGAAAGCGGAGATGCCCCGGGTGCCGATGTCCGGCGTGGTGACGGCGAAAACCACATAGGTGTCCGCCTTAGGGGCGTTGGTAATGAAGATCTTGCCGCCGTTGAGGAGGTAGTAGTCCCCCTTATCCAGCGCCGTGGTCTCCGTGCCGCCGGCGTCAGATCCGGCGTTGGTCTCCGTAAGGCCGAAGGCGCCGATCTTCTCGCCCTTGGCCAGCGGAACCAGATATTTCTTCTTCTGCTCCTCGGTGCCATAGGCGAAAATGGGCCACGAGCCGAGGGAGACGTGGGCGGAGAGGATTACGCCCGTGCCACCGTCCACACGGGCCAGCTCCTCCACCGCGATGGCGTAGCTCAGGGCATCAAGACCGGCACCGCCGTACTCCTTGGGGTAGGGAATGCCCATCCAGCCCAGCTTGCCCAGCTTCTTGACAGCCTCATCGGGAAACTCGTTGTTCTGATCCATTAAAAATGCGAGGGGCTTGATCTCCTCCTCCGCAAAACTCCGGATCTTCGCGCGCAGCTCTTCGTGCGCCGCCGTGGTTTGAAACAGCATACGGGTACCTCCTCTTAAAATTTTACAGCTCACTTGTATCTTGGGGATCGAATCCGCCGGTCAGCAGCCTGCGCAGGCTCACGGCACGGAACGCCTCGTCCTGCTTTTGCTGCAAGGCCGCCAGCTGACAGTGGATGGCGCACCGCCCATGCTTGTCATGCCAGCGGCATTCATATCCCGGCTCCATGCAGGCGCACAGGATGCCCCGCTCCCCCACGACCCCCATGAGATCGTAGAGGGAGGTCGCGTCCAGATCGCAGGACAGCTCGCAGCCGCCGAGAGCGCCGCGGCTCACCCGCACCAAATTGCCGGCGGAGAGCTTGCGCAGAATCTGGTAGGCAAACTGATTGGGAATCAATTCCGTTTCCGACATCTCGGCCACCGAATGCTTCTCCCCGTCCAGCAGCACCCGCAAAATGCGCAGCGCGTAGTCCGTCTCTTTGGTGATGATCATGCTCCACATCCTCTTTTCGCTTGCTTGTTAATACTATCATATCAATCTTGATAAATTTTGTCAAGATTATTTCAAAAAAAATATTGCTTTCATACAGACCGCCCCAGCCCGGGTCAGCTTCGCTTTCCATTCAGCGAAAAGCCATGTTCCTTACAATTATAGAAGCCGAAAAAGCTGTGCCGTGGCAGTCCGCCGAAAGCAGAAAAGACTATGCCTGAAAACCAGAAAGCGGAGAAATTGGTTGGGGCTCGCAGGGGTCGCCCATCCAAGGCGGATGAGGCGGTCCCTGGCAAGTCCAAGGCAAGCACCAAAGTGCGTGCTTTTCATTTTATATCCAGCGCACTATGTTAAGATGTGCAGTAGATGTTCCATTTTTCTGTCCCATTCTCTGCTGGAATCGGCGCACTCTTTCAATTCAGTTTCGACTTCAGCATTTATCGGCAAGTTTTTCTTGTAGCGGATGGTATGCTCAAGGCTTGCCCAGAAGTCCATAGCGATTGTACGGAGTTGTATCTCCACTGGCACATGGATCTCTTTTTCCGCAAAGAATACCGGCAGCCGGATCGTCAGGTGCAGACTGCGATAGCCATTTGGCTTAGGGTGTGAAATATAATCTTTCTCCGTGATGATTTCAATGTCAGACTGATCTTTTAAGCACTTTGCCAAAAAGAACACATCCTCCTCGAAAGAGCAGATCACCCGCACACCGGCAATATCCATGATATTTGCCTGCATGGTCGGAAAATCCAGAGAAAGTCCGCGCTTCTGCATCTTATTCATAATGCTGGACGGCGACTTCAAGCGACTTTTCATACTTTCTATCGGATTGCGATCATGCTGCAATGAAAACTCTTCGTTTAGAATTTCCAACCTGCTTTCCAGTGCTTTCAGCGCACATCGGTATTGCAGCATGACTTCCTGATACCTGCGATTTTCGCTTAAAAGGCGCTGGCACTGCAGATCATCTAAGCCTTTATCTGCCGCAACCGTCAAGCCAAATAAATTCTCACTCATAGCTTCTCCATTCCGCAGGGATAGACGCTCCGCGCTGTCTGCCGCTCCTGTGTTACGACCTGATAAAAACTGTATCCGCCGGAGAGATGGGAACAGGTGAAACCGTACTGCGTCAAAAGTCGGCAGGCCAGATAACTGCGAAGCCCTGTCTGGCAATTCACATAAACAGGCTTACCCCGGTCTAACTCGTCCAAATGCTCCCGCAGATCGTCCAGTGGAATATTGCGGAATCCATTCAAGTGCCCACGCCGATATTCGCCTTCTGTACGGACATCCAGCAGTGTCGCATTGCCATCGCAAGGCAAGTCCTCAACCTCATTCCAATGGAACTGCCGTACTTTCCCGCTCTCCAAATCCTCGATCATAAAACCGGCCATATTGACCGGATCCTTGGCAGAGGAATAGGGCGGCGCATAGGAAAGGTCAAGTTCCGTCAGTTCCAAAGCTTTCATTTTTGCGCGAATGGCCGTTGCCAGTACATCAATACGCTTGTCCACGCCCCCGCCGCCAACGATCTGCGCACCCAGCAGCCGCAGGCTTTCCTTTTCATACAGTACCTTCATTGCCATAGACTGTGCGCCGGGGTAATAGGCAGCGTGGGATGCCGGGAAAAGCACGACTTTGTCGTAAGCGATTCCTGCTGCCTGCGCCGCTTTTTCATTGATCCCCGTGGAGGCCGCTGTCAAGCCGAACAGTTTCAGAACAGACGAGCCCTGAGAGCCGTGAAAGTGGCTATTGCCGCCACAGATATTGTCAGCGGCAATGCGTCCCTGCTTGTTGGCGGGTCCCGCCAGCGAAATCAACGCTTTCTGCCCGGTTACAAAATGGGTGACCTCTACGGCATCGCCCACAGCATAGATGTCCGGCACGGAGGTTTCCATCCGTTCGTTGACAGCGATGCTGCCACGAATACCAAGCTCAAGACCGACATCTTTTGCTAAATGCGTATCCGGGGTAACACCGATGGCCAGCAAAACCATATCCGAATGCAGCGGCTCACTACCCTCCAGCAGGGTCAGCACGGAATCTCCGTCCTGTCGAAATCCGGTGACGGTTTCACCCAACCGCAGAGTCACGCCGTGTCTGCGCATTTCCGCATGGACAAAGCTCGCCATGTCCGCATCCAGTGGTGCTAATAGCTGATTAGGTCGCTGAACGATGGTGACAGAAACGCCCATTTCTGTAAGGTTTTCCGCCATTTCCAGACCGATAAAGCCGCCGCCAGCCAAAACAGCGCTTTTCGGCTTCTGATCCTCTACAAAGTGCCTAATGCGGAGGGTATCCTCCACGGTGCGCAGCGTGAAAACACGCTCACTGCTGACGCCGGAAAGCGCAGGAACCGTCGGCTTTGCGCCGGGTGAGAGGAGCAGTTTGTCATAGGTTTCTGTGTAGACCTTTCCACTATCCAATACGTGAACGGTGACGGTTTTCTCTGTGGGATTGATCACAGTTACTTCCTGCCGTACCCGCACATCAATGCGAAAGCGGTCCCAGAAGCTCTCCGGAGTTTGCAGTGTCAGTTCTTCTTGCTCCTTGATCACACCGCCCACATAATACGGCAGACCGCAGTTGGCATAGGACACATAGCCGCTGCGCTCGATCATGATGATCTGGGCGTGTTCATCCAAACGGCGGATGCGGGCAGCGGCAGAAGCACCGCCCGCCACACCGCCTACGATCACAACTTTCATCTTGCGCCCTCCACCATTGCGGCAATCTCCGACTTAGGCCGATAGCCGACCAATTTGGTAATGGCCTTTCCATCCTTGAATACGGCCAGCATCGGGATGCTGGATACCTGAAAACGCATCGCCAGCTCCATCTGCTCGTCCACATTGACCTTGCCCACCTTGAGCGTACCGCTTTTTTCTTCGGCAAGCTCATGCAGTACGGGAGAGAGCATTTTGCACGGTCCGCACCAGTCCGCATAGAAATCCAGCAGGACGGGCTTGTCGGAATGCAGTACCTCATTTTCAAAATTCGCAGCAGTAATTTTCAGTTCAGCCATGAGAAAGGCTCCGTTCTGTTATCTTTGTTTATTCTTTGTTTTTCAGCTTGCAAATACCCTGCGTCATGGTTCCCATCGGACAAAACGCACACCATGTGCGGGGCTTGTAGAGCACCATAACGATCAGACCCAGCAGCAGAGAGGTCAGCATGAGGCTATAAAAGCCAAAGCTGAACTGCGCCATCCAATCAGCGACTGTACCGGCTGTATAAGTCCAGCCCCATGGCACACGGAATGTCCAGAACAGCTTAATGGCCTCCCGCAGGGACGTAGCACCAGCAGCGACCAGATAGGTCTGGAACACCATGTTGCCGAACATCGTCAGGAAAAAGAGCAAAAAGGCATAACGGAACCACTTGGAGGACATCCAGCGGGGCGTGGGCTTGCAGCGGGAGCATTTAAGGTCTGTCCCCAGCTTGCTGAACAGTTGACCCCGTCCGCAGAGGCGGTTGCAAAAGAATTTGTTCCCGCCAAAGATGGCTAAAAGCAGCGGCAGAAGAAAATCGATCATACCCAGCCACGCGAACAGGATATTGAAAAAGCCCAGTGCAAAATAGATGATGGCATATACCCACAGGTAATCGTACCAATGCTTTGCTTTCATGCGTTAGCCCTCACTTTCACCTCAATGCATCCGACGGGACAGAGCTTTGCGCACTTGCCGCAGCCTACGCAGCGTTCCGCCTCCACGGCGGCGTAGCAGCCACGGCGCACCTTGACGGCCCCCAGTGGACAGGTATTTTCACACACACCACAGGCGACACACCGCGTCTTATCTATGGCAGCCAGTTTCTTTGACAGCATAGCTTTCCTCCCTTAATCCTACAAGGATTTGTAATAGAGCATACAGTGGCAGACCCCCTCGAAGCGCGGATCTGCAATTGGATTCTTGAACTCCTGGCACATACATTTGGTTGCCTCTGTGCGCTCCCTGCGGCAGGGGCAGTACCCGCCGGTGCGCTTGAGTCCTTTTCTGATGGTGCTGACAATCTCCTGATCGGGATTGAGATTGATTTTCATGTTCGCCAGCTCTTTCTTGATTGTGGCTTTATCATACCGCAGGACAAAGTCCTTTTCTGTGACGAGGTTACATTGATAAAAAAAATCCGGTGCTTTTTGAGCACCGGATTTTAAGAAGGTGAATTACGCTTTCCACAGACTGTGGAGGTTGCAGTAGGCGTAGACCGCCTCGACCTCATCGCCCTCGCAGAGAGCGAAGCAGACCTCCGGCTTTTCGCCGGGATGCAGTTCCTTACGCTGATTGCCCTGCTTGGTCTGGAGAGATACCCATTCGATGTAGTGCTCCGGCAGCATGGGGTGCTCTACGGAGCCGACCTTGACATGGACGATGCCGTTTTCCACCGTCCAGACAGGAACGTGCTTCTCCACGGCGGCGTCGGTGGTGCCGGGAACGATCTCGCTCATCGGCTCGCCGCAGCAGACGACAGGGACGCCTACGTCCTTAACTTTGGCAATGATGTTGCCACAATGCTTGCAAATGTAAAACTTCTGATCCATGATAATTCTCCTTTTCTTTCTTTAATAGTTTTCTGCGTGAATTTCAAAATAGCTCTGGGGATGATTGCAAGCAGGGCAAACCTCCGGAGCTTTCTCACCGATCACAATGTGACCGCAGTTGCGGCACTCCCATACCTTGACCTCACTCTTGGCAAAGACCTCTGCCATCTCCACATTGTGCAACAGGGCACGGTAGCGCTCCTCATGGTGCTTTTCAATGGCGGCTACCAGGCGGAAACGCTGGGCCAGCTCATGAAAGCCTTCCTCATCGGCAGTTTTGGCAAAGCCATCGTACATATCCGTCCACTCGTAGTTCTCACCCTCAGCGGCGGAGAGAAGGTTTTCTGCGGTGTCGCCAATACCGTTCAGTTCCTTGAACCACAGCTTGGCGTGTTCCTTCTCATTATCAGCGGTTTTGAGGAACAGTGCCGCGATCTGCTCAAAACCTTCCTTCTTGGCCTTGGATGCAAAATAGGTGTACTTGTTGCGTGCCTCGGACTCACCGGCAAAGGCAGCCATCAGGTTTTTTTCGGTTTGAGTTCCTGCGTATTTCGTTTCTCTCATGGTGGATACTCCTTCCTGCTTTTCTGCTTTTATTGTAGCAAATCTATGATTTTATTCCGTGACGAAGTCACATTCCTTTTTATTTTAGACGATTTAATCTGTTCTTATCCCGCAGCGTGATTGCACCACGCTTCAGCTCCACCAGTCCGTCCTCCGAGAAGCTTTTGAGCATCCGTGCCACTGCCTCCCGTGCCGAGCTGATGTGCTGGGCGATCTGCTCATGGGTCATACGTATCGTGTCGGAGCCGGTACGTTCCGCTTCGGCAAAGAGAAATTCTGCCAGCCGCTGATCCAGCCCCTTGAACATGATCTGCTGCATCGCCCACATCACATCAGAAAACCGTTTCGTTGCCAGTTCATAGAGAAAACAGCGGACATGGAGATTTTTCTCCTTGAGTGCAGCAATGACATTTGCAGGGATAATCAGAACGTCCGTATCCATTCCGGCAGTCATTTGCGTATCAAAGGTGATCTGACTGATCACGCAGGAGGCGGAAAGCACGCATAGTTCGCCCGGATACAGGCGGAACAGCGTTACCTCCCGCCCCTCATCAGAGAGAAGATAGGTGCGAATCTCGCCGGAAAGAATAAACAGCATTCCGAGACATTCATTGTCGCTGCTGTGAACGAACGCACCCTTTTTATAATGACGGACAAAGGCACTTCGGCGTAGTGTGTCCATTTCGCGTTCGGTCAAGGATGACCAGAACGGAAGTTGTGTCAGTGTGCGTTCCATATCAATGGCAGCTATGCTTGCCGCAGCCGTGGTCACCGCAGGAGTGACCAGCCTCGCCGTGCTCATGGTCATGGTGGTCACAGTGAACATTGGGATCGTAGCCCAGATTTCCGTTGAGCAATGCGCTCACCGCGGCATCAGCGTCCCCGCTGACACCGCCGTAGAGCTTGATGCCCGCTTCGGCCAGAGCTGCCTGCGCACCGCCGCCGATGCCTCCGCAAATCAAAGTGTCCACGCCGTTCTGCATCAGGAAGCCTGCCAGTGCGCCGTGCCCGCTGCCGTTGGTGTCAACGACTTTCGCATGAGTGATTTTGCCGTCCACAGCTTCATAAAGCTTGAACTGCTCGGTGTGACCGAAATGCTGAAAGATTTGACCGTTTTCATAGGTAACTGCAATTTTCATAATGGAATCTCCTTTGCAAGTTTTGCCTAATTTTTCCATGTTGGTTCTCTGCATCCGGCAGCAACGGCCGCAGTGAGCTGCCTCCTATCCTCCGCAAATGCGGTAGTTTCCCCCGGTGATGTGCAGCGGTTTCCCGTGGACAAGACACGCTGCGATCTTGCGCCGTGCGCCTTCGTAAATCTCCTGCACGGTAGAGCGTGAAATGTCCATCTGCGCGGCACACTGCTCGTGGGTTTGCTGCTCCAAGTCAACCAGCCGAATGACCTCGTATTCGTCCAGCGTCAGCAAGATCGGCTCGGTATTCTCGCACCCGTTGGGACAGAATGTATCGACCTGTGATACGCCACAAATTTGACGGCACCGTGGCGGTCTTGGCATGGGAGCTTTCTTCCCTTTGTATTCGGTATATTCCGATTGTAGCACTTTGAGCAGAAAAAAGCAATTTTTTTCAAAAGCTGCTACATTTTCCGTCCTCATATGTGTGCCGGCTGATATTCGGAGTCGAATGCTACATGTGAGCCTTGTTCGTAATGCCCACCGATCATGACCGTAGTGGCAGTCACAGCATCCACATGAAAGCGTTCCCGGTAATGCTTGCATTTTCGTAAAAAAACGTTATAATTGAATCAGTTAAATCAAAGGAGGCATCAAATCATGAAATCACATAAATACTGGGCCTTAGGCGCACTTTTCTGTATGTTGGGATGCATTTATTCTGGAATCAAAAAATCTATGACTGCGCATAAATACTTTGCCTATTCTTCATTGATTTGTATGGGCATGTCCATTTATTCCGGTAACAAACTGGTTTCTCCAAAGAAGAAAAAAATCACTAAATCAAATAATAGTGAGAATAGTTAAACAAAAAAATTCCTTTCTTTATCTTTATTCTCCTTGCCCTGCGGGACCAGTATGATTTTGAATACGGAACCGATAAAGAGGTTGACGGTGTGCTGTCATCAACGACAAGTGCAAGGCTCTGGCGCAAAAGGTCAAAGAGATTATCGACACCAAATCTTAGTTTGCTGACTGGCTGAACAATCAGAACGTCCGCAATCAGTTGAAGCTGGAGATCAAGATCTGCCTTGTAAAAAACGGCTATCCTCCACAGTACAGCCCCGAAGTTTTCAAAAAGGTCATGGAGCAGGTCGAGAACTTTGAGGAGAACAATTAAATCATCCATAAAGAAAAAAATACAGCTATATTCAGGCTTCACACTGAAATATAGCTGTATTTTTTTTCATCGCTATCAATTGTTGTGCTTTCTCTTGAAAACAGCGTAAAGATTTATTATAATAAGATAAATAGTTGTGGACTTTGCAAAGGAGCTGTGAAGAATGAATCGAAACTGCCATCGCAAAACAGAAAAAGTGTATGTTAAGGTCACTTCTGATTTTGATGCAACAGGTTATATGCAGCCCCGACAAATTACATGGGGTGATGGGCGAACCTATCCCATCGAACAGGTACGAGATTTTCGCCCTGCAAATACCATTGCCGATCTACCCGGCGATTGCTATACTGTAATGGTAAAAGGTCAAGAAAAGTATTTGTTCTTTGAACGCAGCGACCCACGATTTCCATCCCGGTTTGGAAGATGGTTCGTGGAGGTGGAATCCAAATAAAGGAGTGTAGAAGATGGCTGCAAAGCGCACTTATCTGGCGATCGATCTCAAAAGTTTCTATGCGTCCGTGGAATGCGTTGACCGCCATCTTGATCCTCTGATCACTAATCTGGTGGTGGCTGACGCATCCCGGACGGAGAAAACAATCTGCCTTGCAGTATCACCCTCACTGAAAACCTATAAGATACCCGGACGTGCAAGGCTTTTTGAAGCCGTGCAGCGTGTCAAAGAAGTCAATGCGCAGCGACTGCAAAACGCTATCCGGCACCAAAAGGCCGTGCATGGTGAGGACGGTAAATATCATTTTGCGAGTTTGTCCTTTGATGCAAATGCGCTGAATGCTGACCCATCGCTGGGCTTGAGCTACATAATTGCGCCGCCCCGGATGCAGCGTTATCTGGACGTTTCCACCCAAATTTACAAAGTTTATCTTAAATATGTGTCTCCGCAGGACATTTACCCGTATTCCATTGATGAAGTCTTTATCGATGCCACCGGGTATCTTCAGCTTTATAAAATGACCGCACACGAACTGGCCATGACGATGGTGCGGGAGGTGCTGTACATTACGGGTATTACAGCCACCGCTGGAATCGGCACCAACTTATATCTTGCAAAGCTGGCAATGGATATTGTGGCAAAACATATTCCGGCAGATAAGGACGGTGTTCGCATCGCAGAGCTGGATGAGCAATCATATCGCTATCTGCTGTGGAATCATCGGCCTTTAACAGATTTTTGGATGACAGGCCCCGGAACGGTAAAAAAGCTGGAAGCGCATGGTATCTACACGATGGGCGATCTTGCCCGGTTTTCGGTTCATGGTGAGGACAGGCTTTATGAGATTTTCGGTGTGGATGCAGAACTGCTTATCGACCACGCATGGGGTTATGAACCTTGTGGCATGGCGCAGATAAAAAGTTACAAGCCCAGCACCAACAGCATTTCCGAGGGACAGGTGCTATCCTGCCCCTATCCAAACGATAAAGCCAAACTCATTGTCCGAGAAATGGCCGAAACGCTGATGTTCCGGCTGACGGAGAAAAAGCTGGTCACAGAATCGCTGACGCTGGAAGTCGGATATGACCGGGAAAATGTAGATAACGGCGGCTATCGCGGTCAGACCCAGACTGACCGCTACGGCAGGACGATACCAAAGGCCGCACATGGCACAATCCGTTTTGATGTTCCTACCAACCTTGGAAGCACCATCATTACCGAAAGCGTAAAGCTGTTCGAGCGTATTTCTGATCCTGTACTGACTGTGCGCCGCCTTACGCTCAACGCCAATAAAGTTTCGCCAGACGAGGGCATATATCAGGTAGACTTCTTCACGGACACAAAGAAGCAGGAAAAGGAGAAGAAGCTCCAGCAGGCCATGCTTGGTATCAAAACAAAGTACGGAAAAAATGCAGTCTTAAAGGCCAGCAGCTATACGGATGGTGCTACAATGCGCCAGCGAAATGAACAGATCGGCGGACACCGGGCAGGAGGTCACGATGGAAAACTACAAAACAAGTAAAGTTGGGATGGAAACGGCCCGAAAGTATGCCGACATTATTGATATGGAGCGTCCTCAAAACGAAGAATCCTTGCGCAAGCACCCTCGAATGACGCTTCAGAACCGGGCCAAAATCTTTTCTCCGTTTGCAGCCCTGCGTGGCTATGATGACCAGCTTGCAGAGGAAAAGCAGCGATCAGAACGGGTCACCAAGAAAATTCTTACAGAAGAAGAAATGGCGGACCTATCGGATAAGCTGATGCAGGTCACAAAAGGCATGACTATTACAATACAATATTTTAATGAAGATACCGCTTACCCGGAAACTCCTGCGGTTGGCAATTATGTCACCGTAACGGGAAAGGTAGATGCCATTGACCCGGTTTTCCGTACTATGCAGCTCAATGGTGCTGTGATTGCTTTTGAAAATCTACTGGACATCAAAGGTGATGGCATCGTGGAAATTGATAAATACCTTGGGATTTCCGAGGAATGAATGCAACAAGGCACCAGCCGTTTCCGACTGGTGGCCTTGCTTACTTATTGCGTATCACTGGAAGCTGCTTGACCTTACTTCCAACCTCTTTCCGTTCCAGCGCAAACACCATATCCGGGGTGCGTTCAAAGAAGCCAATATCGCGCCGCCAGCTTGTGCCGCATTTGCAATGGAACAGACCGATGAACTGCTGCTTCATTTTGCGCCCACAGTTCGGGCAGATTCGTTTGCTAGCTCCCATAGACCATCATTGAAGTTTGGCAATGATTTCTTCAGCAGTTACACCACTTGCAAGCAGTCTCTTTAGAACATCTTCAGCTGCTGCTTTTTTAGCTTCTTCTGCTGCCTTTGCTTCTTCTGCTGCTTTTTTTGTTTCGGCTTTTGCCAGTTCTTTACTTGCGGTTTTTAATTCAGCTTTTTTCCGCTTTAGCTGTTCCTTTAGTGTGCCAATATTTTCGGACAGTCCTTCGATTTCTGATTCAATTTGTTTCTTGGCGGCTGCTTTTTCTTCAACAATTGCAGCATAGTCAACAGCAGCCTTTTTGGAATGCACAGTATTCTTGCTCCCTTTAGTTCTCGCCATATTTATACCTCCCATTTTGTTGGAATTAAGCTAATATAAGTATATTCCAAATATTTTGAATTGCAACACATTTATTCATTTCAACCCCCAAATGATACGTGATCCATGAAATTTTTGGGATACGATCCGAACGATGTGTTTTCTCCTTTCTACCATCACCTTCATTAAAGCCCGAAAGTCGTACATTGAGTACGATTAAAAGGATTATAATTTTTTGTTGACTAATGTATAATGAGCGCAAGTTGCAAAAAGAAGGGCTAGGTGAATGGCTGGTGAAGAACGTATTGGATACGATTACGTCCTATCGTGAAGCGCGGAACTGGTCTATCTATGATTTGGCTAGCGAAGCTGGAATCAAACCAACCACCATATCATCATGGTATCGCAAAAACATCATGCCTACCTTGCCGACCCTTGAAAAACTTTGTGATGCGTTCAACGTTTCAGTATCTGAATTTTTCTCAGTGGTTGAATCTGCTGAGCGTGAACCTATCGTACTTACACATGAGCAGGCCACCATGCTTGAAAAATGGTCTGCTTTACGGCCTGAACAGCGTGATTTAATCGTACAGTTGATTGATACCATGCTGTAAGCAGGATTTGGTTTTCGTATCATAAATAGCAATAGGGAGTGATCCCTTTTACTATCGTGGGAGATACACAATGTATTTCTCATGCTCCGCCCACATTGCCATAATCGACAACGAAAGGACGAAGAAACATGAAAAAGAGATTGATTGAGTACAAACCTAGTCCCGGCGGTCAAGTATGCCGCCGCCGAATGTCTGCTTGTTCTCCGGCCCTGTGGTGTGGCGATTGGCTGCGCTGCTCTGTGGTCGGAGGGCTGGCATATGTACTTTGATTCTTATGCCACAGGCAAGCGAATTCAGCAATTGCGTAAAGCAAATGGAATGACACAGGAGCAGTTTGCTATCGAGTTAAACACTAGCGACCGCCATATCCGTAGAATAGAGCGAGGGGAAGAAACGCCATCAATTGACCTTTATGTTGAAATGGTGGCAACTTTCAATACTTCACTTGATTATTTGTTATTGGGAAAGGCTCCATCGGAGCGTGAAGAACAACTGAAGAGACAGCTTTATGCTAAATTACATCGCATTGCTCGTAACTTAGATGAAATAGCGAGGGACTTGTAATGCGATTGCCCTCCCGGACGGATGACTTGTAATAGTCTCCGTCCGGGAGGGCTTTTTCTATGAAAAAATTCATTTTTCGCTTTTTGAGAGTCGTAAATTTAATTTTATCGTATCAACGATTTATTTTTCTCAAAACCGGACATAGTAGGTCCGGTTTTTGAGTGGAAAACCGGACCAGTTACGTCCTAAAAAAGCGTTCAGTTTTCAGGTACACTATGGTCACAGCAAGGGCACCACCCCAAAACGAGGGAAAAGCCCGGAGTTGTAAGCCGTACCTTGAAAACTGAATATCATTCCCTTGGACAGAATAATGAGACTTCCGTAATTCGCGGCCCGGCCATAAAGAAGGCGGGGTGGCCGAGAGGCCAATGAAAGCGGCTGGTGCAAATCCCCGCTTACCGAGGTGTATTCCAAATCCACCGGGCGTTGAGGACAAATAGGGTGGAACACTTAACTAAGACTCCAAAGCCCACTACCGGAATTCTTTTGAATCAAGGCGGTGGGCTTTTTACATACCGAATATTCACACCAACGATACGGAGGTAATGATTATGAGCCGTAATTTTTCTCGCAAGCCAGATGAATCGACCCTGACCACCCTCTGCCCCCGCTGCCTGAATGCATTCCGCAATGCGCGCGGTATCCGCGTCCGCCGTGCAGACCCCTACCAGCTCACCAGAGAACCTTGCACCTACTGCCAGACCAATTTTGGCTATGACTATTACATTCAGCCTACCAGCCCTAAAGCCACTTATTTTAAGAAAGGACGGTTCGATGATGAAATTGACTGCGCTTAAAGTTGACCCGGAGTTTCAGGGCAAGATTCCACCACTCACTTTTGAGGAGCTGGAACAACTTGAGAAAAACATCGTCAATGATGGCAAGGTTATCAATCCTATCATCGTCTGGAATAGGCTGATTGTTGACGGTCATAACCGATACGCTATTCTCCAGAAGCATCCTGACATTCCGTATACCGTCCATGAGAAGGAATTTGCAGATCGCTTTGAAGTAATCATCTGGATTTGTAAAAACCAGCTTGGGCGGCGCAACCTCTCGCCGGAACAGAAAAATTATCTATTAGGAAAGCAGTATGAAGCCGAAAAAGTCGCCCATGGCGGTGATCGCAAAAGTGCAGATGCAAAATCAAGTTATCATAATGATAACTTGATCAGCGGAGAAAAAACATGTGATCGAATTGCAAAAGAAAATGGGGTCAACAGAATTACGGTCATTCGTGCTGAAAAGTTTGCAAACTGCGTAGACGAAGCGGAGAAAATCTCACCCGGAAGCCGTCAGAAAATTCTGTCAGGTACAGTAAAAGGCACGGCCAAAGACATTATGTCGCTTGCCCGAACCCCTCCTGAAGAACGCTCTGCACTTGTCGAGAAAATCTGTATGCCAAAGGAACCAAAGAAGTTCACCAATAAATCTTCATCCACTACAAAAAAGAAAAAAGTGAAAAAGAAACAGCCCGATGCTGTGGAAGGACTATCATGCAGTGTAGAAACGATACCTGCTGTCATAGAGGAGCCGCCTAAACCTCAAAAAGCATTGACCGAACTGCAAACCATCCGTGTCTTGTCTAATAAGATGGAATCCGTTGAGCAGGTGGCCGATGCAGAAGGAATGCTCAGTGAGGTGGAATCGGCAGCGGATGCAATGATCTATCGTCTGGACGTCTGCTTTGAACATTATCCAGAGTTCCTTAAAAATCCGAACATTCGTCAAAAGGTCGTTGAACTTTTGCAGAAAGCAAAAGAGTATATCGTTAAACTGGAAGGAGAATTTGCCTATGATTAAACTCGTTCATCACGAAATGGTCATCAACAGTAAGTTTCTGGAAGTTCCTCGTAGCTACTACCAGCGGCATCTCAACGCCAGCCGCGTCAAGCGCATCGCTGCTGAATTTGACGAGCGCATTGCCAACGCACCCAAGGTCAGTTATCGTGACGGTCACTACTATGTCTTTGATGGTCAGCACACCATCGCTGCCCGCAAGCTGCTGAACAACAATTCTGATCTCAACATCGTCTGCAAGGTGTACTCTGGCTTGACCGAACAGGAAGAAGCCCTGCTGTTTGCACAGCAGACGGGTATCTCGGCACCGCTTACGGCAGGTGCAAAGCTGCGCGCCAAAATTCATGGCGGCGACCCGGAAGCCATCGCATTTCAGAGTGCTACCCAGCGTGCTGGATTTGGCCTGAGCTTCAATCAGAGCCATGCAAAATGGAAAATCGCTTGCATCGCTACGGCCTTTGGTGAGTATCGGCAGCATGGCGAACGCATTTATACGGAGGCTCTCCGTGTTCTGGCCGAAGCATGGGAAGGCGACATTGATTCGCTTCGATCCGAGGTACTGCAAGGCGTTGTCCGTTTCATCGCTCTGTACGATCACGAATACGACCCGGTGCGGTTAATTCGTCAGCTCAAGCGTACAAGCCCCGTGACAATCTATCGCAGCGGTCAGGCCATGAGCGGACCGAACTATCAAAAGTATATGCATCAGATACTGAAAGCCTACAACGGCTCCAGCCGTACCAAGAGCCTTCCCATTAAACAGTAAAACGCTTCATGCTCATGGCAGTTTTCCTTTCTCACTGCAAAGACCGTCCGGGAGAACGGTCTTTGCCTACATAGCGAAAAGGGGGTTGACCGCTATCGTTTATGTGACTAAGAATTTTGGCTTTCGACGTGGCGAGATTTATTTTGCTGACCTTGATCCACATTACGGCTCAGAGCAAGGTGGAAAGCGTCCTGTCATCATTATTCAAAATGATGTTGGAAACAAGTTCGCTCCGACTGTAATTGTAGCTGCTGTGACCTCACGTATTTCCAAAAAGCCTAATCAGCCAACGCACGTTCTTATTGACAAAAACCCCGCTTTCAGCCGACCATCTGTCGTGCTGTTGGAACAGATTTTCACGATAGATAAAGAACGTATCAACAATTTCATGGGGCTGACAAGCGAATGGGAAATGAAGCAAATTGAGGAAGCTCTTCTGAAAAGTCTTGGAATAAACAAATAGGATAGCCGCTTTCGATAAGTACGAATTGGAGATGAAAAGAACAGAAACTGAAAAGAGGTAGATATATGGCATTTGCACGAACCGAAGTCAGAGAGCTGGAGCCTATGGTAAAGGCTGGCAAGAAAAAATTCGTCCGCTATCAAGAAGGTGCCGAGCTGTACTCAATGGGACTGCATACATTTGAGGAACTTGCTAAAGAAGCCGGTGCGATTTACAAAATCCGGCGCGTTGTCCTTGTGAATCTGGAAATCTTTGAAGAATATTTGGATACCTTTAGAATGTGAAACAGCATACTCCGCTCTTCGGAGTATTACATATTGGAGAACCACTCAATAAAATTACTTTTGCGGCATCGTTGCAGGACAGGAGCAACTTGTGTATCCTTAAAGCAGGACGGACGTAACGTACTACATAGACCGTCATCAGGATATGACTGTTCTCCTTAAATCGAATTTTACGAGGTGAGAAGAATGGCAACAAGAAAAGATTCTCGTGGTTACTCCCTGAAGAAGGGTGAATCGCAGCGAAAGGATGGCCGTTATGTGTTCCGCTACACTACGCTCCGTGGCGAACACAGATCGGTATATGCAAAGGAGTTGAGCGAACTTAGAAAAAAGGAAGTAAAAATCCGCAGAGCAATCGAGGATGGCCTTGACCCTGATCGTGCCGAGCGTATCACGCTGAACGAACTGTTTGACGAATACATTTCTCAAAAGTATGATCTGAAGCAGTCCACCATGACGAACTATAAATATATGTATAACCATTATGTTCGGGATGGTTTTGGAAAACTTCGTATCAGCAAAATCAAGTACAGCGATATTAAGAAATTCTATTACTCACTGATTTTAGAAAAAGGATTCAAGCCCAACAGTATGGAAATCATACATACACTTTTGCATCCAACCTTTACAATGGCTGTCCGCGATGGACTGCTGCGCTTGAATCCCACGGAGGGCGTTATGGCTGAAATTAAGAAGAGCCACTGCTGGGAAAAGACAAAGCGTCATGCTCTGACTGTTGCCGAACAGCGTGCGTTTACCAATTACATCGCCAATAGCGAAGAGTATCGCGGATGGTTCCCGTTGTTTACCGTAATGCTTGGTACTGGCTGTCGCATTGGCGAGGTGTTAGGTCTGCGGTGGCAGGATGTTGATTTCAAGAACCGCACGATCAGCATCAACCACAATCTTGTTTATCGTGTGCAGGAAGATGGCACTTGCACCAACCATGTAAACTCGCCCAAAACGAAAGCTGGCATCCGCATTATTCCAATGATTGATGAAGTGTTCGATGCCTTTCTGGAAGAATACCAGTATCAAAAGGTCATTGGTTTCTGCACCGATGAAATTGATGGGTACTCCGGCTTTGTTTTCTGCACTGGCGAAGGAAAGGTTTATCTCCCCAATGCCATCAACCGCACTATCCGCTCGATTTGTGCAGACTATAATAAGGAAGAAGAATCCAAGGCGAAGGAAGAAAATCGTGACCCGGTTCTTCTGCCAAAGTTTAGCTGCCATATCCTGCGGCACACATTCTGCACTCGATTCTGCGAGAACGAAACCAACCTGAAGGTCATTCAGGAAATCATGGGTCATGCGGATATTTCCACCACAATGGATGTATACGCAGAAGCAACCCAAGAGAAAAAGAAAGAATCCATGACCTCTCTGCAAAGCGCATTGCTTGTGCGGTAAGGCATAGATTCAAAATAACAGAAATGTTCCTCTCTGCTGGACAAAGAAGCACATCTCGTTTATAATGGATTAACAGAGAACAACAGCGGTTATCGCGGTTTCCGTCAGGCTCCGTCAAAAAAGGGCTGTGACCAAAACTGTACACAACTTTCGTGGACGCTGTTGGAGCTTGTTGGAGGGTTCATTGAAAAGAGGGTTTACTTCGTGGACGTTGTTGGAGTCTGACGGACGATAACAGAGCCAGTTCTTGCCACATCCCCACGATGAAGCCGATTGAGCAGTAAATTTCCAATTTGCAACCAATAAAGCCTGAAACTTCTTGATGCTACGAGAAGTTTCAGGCTTTTTGTTTGCGATAATTTCCAGCGATTTTCACGTCATACGCCAATTTTACGCCAAACGATGTATGATTTTGTGCAGAGCAAAAAGAGCGTTGTTCTAGTTTTGGTGTAAGAATCGGGCGTGTGGTGGATGGATGTAGAACTATAAAGGGCTGCATCAGAAAGTGGATTTATGTATTTGCAAACGGACAGCCGGAACTTTTCACCGAAAGAGAAGCAAATGTGAAAAACATGGAGGATATCTTATGAACAAACTGCTTTCCTGCCGCTACAATATGGACACCAACCGGGTAGAAGCCCGGTTCGCAAACGGCTCTGCTGTTGCCATCGACTGCAGCGCCATCGAGGACGAGTACGGCAACACCCCGGCACAGCGGTCAGAGCTGGACTGGCTGCGGTACAACAAACCTCTGGAATACACACAGCTTGTGCTGAGTGGGGAGATTGAGCACTATCTGTCACTGGGATGTGAGCATGGCAGACCAAAAGATTAAGTCTAATGAACCAAACAACTGCTGATCCGTATTGCTTTTGATACGGGTCAGCAGTTGTTTCTGTTTTATGCATATCACAACTGCGCAAGCAAATACGCTTATTCCGCCTTCCCTTCCAGCCTGCTTTTATACCCTTCGCCCCATGCCCACATGGCATCCAGAACCGGTTTCAAACTATATCCCAATTCCGTCAGAGTATATTCCACCCGGGATGGCACTTCAGCGTAGACCTTCCGGGTCAGCAACCCGCTTTCCTCCATCTGCCGCAGCTGAGCGGTCAAAACCTTCTGGGTCACATGACCGATGGACTTTTTCAGTTCTCCAAAACGCTTTGTGCCCGGCATCAAATCCCGGAGGATCAGCACCTTCCATTTATCGCTGATGAGGGTCAGGGTGGTCTCTACCGGACAGGCCGGGAGTTCTTTGAGGATTTCCTTTTCCATAATTACCTCCAAGGGAATTTCAAGTGATCATCGTGCCAAATGCACGGATACCACAAACCGCTTTATGGCATCATTATAGCTTTCAACCGCAAAAAAAGCAAGCAGCATCGCAATGGTATCTTTCCGGTAACTACACCACAATATTGTGCGTACTTCCACAATCGACACAGGCGTGGTATCATGCAATCACAGGGACGAAAGTTCCAAAGAAATCAACACCTCATCGCAATATCTAAAGGAGAACCCATTATGAAAAAGTTGATTGCAAGTGCCGCCTCTCTCACCCTCGCTGCCACGATTCTGGCTGGTTCGGCCAGTGCAGCCTCCCCGCTGGACTTCCTGAAGGAATTCAGCTGGAAGAATCTGTTCTGCCAGTCCCAGCAGGCCGAGCAGAGCCAGACCGAAAAGGCACTGGCTCTCATCAACACCTTTGCAACGGGCGACACCAAGACCGCCCGCAGCCTACTGGCAGACGGTTACATCCAGCACAATCTGGCTTATGGCACGGGTGCTGACGCTTTCGTTGGCTCGGTGGAGTATCTGGCTTCGGCTCCGGTCAAGACCACGGTGCAGAACATCCGTGTATTTGAGGATGGCGACAAGGTTTTCCTTCAGACCATCTACAATTTTGCCGGTGCTGGTGAGCAGGTGGCTTTCGACATCTTCCGCTTTGATGAAAACGGCAAGATCGCCGAGCACTGGGACAACCTCGCTTCTCTGACCGCCGCCAATCCTTCCGGTCATACCCAGACGGATGGCACCATGGAGGTGACCGATCTGGACAAGACCGAGGAGAACTGGGAACTGGTGAACAACTTCCTGTACGATGTCATGCAGGGACACAACCTCGACAAGATGGCCGATTACTTTGACGGTGACAACTACATTCAGCACAGCTCCAACATTGCGGATGGCGTTTCCGGTCTGACGGACGCTCTGGGTGCCCTTGCAAAGCAGAACATCCAGATGGTCTACACCACCACCCATCAAGTGCTGGCCGAGGGCAACTATGTGCTGGCTGTCAGCGAGGGCACCTATGGCGATGTTCCCACCGCTTACTATGACCTGTGGCGTGTGGAGAACGGCAAGATTGCCGAGCATTGGGATGTGATGGAGACCATCGCAGACCAGTCCACTTGGCAAAATCAGAACGGCAAGTTCTGATGGTTACCGGCAGGTAACGATGCCACAATCTTGTGCGTACTTCTCAAACCGCACAAAGCGCATTACAATAAAGCTGTCAAGAAAAACCATGTATGGAGGTACATCTCATGAATAAAGTCGTAGAATTTCTGAACGCAAACCCGGTGCAGTATCTGGCCACCGTAGGCCGTGACGGCAAGGCCAAGTGCCGTCCCTTCATGTTTGCTGGCGAGCTGGACGGCAAGCTGTGGTTCTGCACCAACAACCAGAAGGATGTTTACAAGGACCTGCAGGCAAACCCCAACATCGAGATCTCCGTTTCCAGCCCGGAGTACGCATGGCTCCGTCTGCATGGCAAGGCTGTGTTTGAAAACAACATGACCGCCAAGGAGATGTGCATCGCAAACCCCATCGTGAAGAGCCAGTACGGCGAGGCCACCAACCCCATCTTTGAGGTGTTCTATCTGGAGGATGCCCACGGCATCATTGCAGACTTCTCCGGCAACCCTCCCTACGAGTTCTGATCTGAAAAAACAGCGCAGCAGTCTTCTGAACGGGTAGACTGCTGCGTTTTATAGAAAGGTTTTGAAAGGCAGGCGAACACCATGAACCAGAGTGAGCGGCGAATGAGCTCATTCGGATGCTTTTGAAAGAAAACCCGGAGTATCAGGGACTGCGGATACCGGCAGACGCAGACAGCCAGCGACAGCTTCTGCGGGGCTTGCTGAATATCCGTGAACCACGGCGTATCGGCACAGACTTTCTGCAAATACAGGATGCGTACCTGCAAGAGGAAACTGCCGCAAAAGGCATCACCGATGCGGCTGACCTGACGCTCCTGCAGCCGGGGCTGTACCTCTGGCAGGGGGACATTACCACCCTGAAATGTGATGCCATCGTCAACGCCGCCAACAGCGGCATGACCGGCTGCTACTGCCCGAACCACGCTGTATCGACAACGCCATCCACACCTATGCCGGGGTGCAGCTGCGTCTTGCCTGTGCGGAGATCATGGACAGGCAGGGACACCCGGAACCCACCGGACAGGCAAAGATCACGACCGCATTTGATCTGCCCTGCCGCTATGTGCTGCACACGGTTGGCCCGATCATCAACGGGCAAGTGACAAAAGCAGACAAGGAACTGCTGTCCTCGTGCTACCGCTCCTGTCTGGAGCTGGCGGCAGAGAACGGGCTGGAAAGCGTGGCGTTCTGCTGCATTTCCACGGGAGAGTTTCACTTTCCAAACCAGCTTGCAGCAGAGCTTGCGGTGCAGACCGTCAAAGAATTTCTCAAAAAGCAAACCAGTGTGAAGAAGGTGATCTTCAATGTTTTCAAAGATATGGACAAAAAAATCTACGAACGATTGCTCCGGACCGATTGATACGCTGCGGCAGGTTCTGAGCCATGCCGATGCAGTGGTCATCGGTGCAGGTGCAGGGCTTTCTGCCTCGGCAGGTTTTGTTTACAGCGGGGAGCGGTTCCGGGAATATTTCTCCGATTTTGCCAGCAAGTACGGCTTTACGGATATGTACTCCGGCGGCTTTTACCCCTACCCCTCCATGGAGGAATACTGGGCATACTGGAGCCGCTATATTTACATCAATCGCTATCAGGATGCGCCCAAGCCGGTGTATCAAGACTTGTTTTCCCTTGTGAAAGACAAGGACTACTTTGTGCTGACCACCAACGTAGACCACTGCTTCCAGAAAGCAGGGTTCGACAAAAAACGGTTGTTCTATACACAGGGTGATTACGGTCTGTTCCAGTGCAGTGAACCATGCTGTCAGGAAACGTATGACAACGACAAGCTTATCCGGCAGATGGTGGAAGCGCAGGGGTATATCATTGCACCGGATGGTCAGCTGACCGTACCGGAGAATACCATCCTGAAAACTTATATCCCGTCCGAGCTTGTTCCCCACTGCCCGCACTGCGGCAGACCCATGCGCATGAACCTTCGTGCAGACGATACCTTTGTGGAGGACGTGGGTTGGCACACTGCTGCCGATTGGTACAGCGAATTTCTGCGCCGCCACGAGGGACAGCGTATCCTCTTTCTGGAATTTGGTGTTGGCTACAATACTCCGGTCATCATCAAGTATCCGTTCTGGCGGATGACCGCTAAAAATCCAAACGCATTCTACGTCTGCATCAATCAGGGGCAGGCCATTTGCCCGCCGGAGATCGAGCGGCAGTCTGTCTGCATTCATGCAGATATTGGCGCTATTATAGCGCAATTGTGACCCATAAGAGGACTGGCACCGTCCAGCCCTCTCTCTTTTTGCCAAAGTTTTTGATACATTTTCTTGCATTCTGCCGAAAGCAACGTATTCTCGGATTTTTTTATTGACAAAGCTCGTTTTTTGTGGTAATCTATTCCAACAATTTAATATAACATATTTACTTAGAGTTCCAGCTCGGCTCCCGAAGGAGCCGGAGCAAGTTTTTGACTTTCTTATCGCTATATAACGAACCCGAACCAAGGCCACCCCGGAAGGGATGGTCAGGTTCAGGTTGTTGTGTGGCGATTTTTTATTGCCAAATCTGGCACCGAACCTTGACAACCGCATGACCGTCTGCATGGGATACCCGGCGATGACCCCCAAGTGGGAAAGCCGGAAAACGCCGCCGGAAGGGGGCAGGAAATCCATGCAGAGAGAACGGCTAAACGTTGATTCTTCAGTTACCAGAAAACAACGTGGTCAAATTGACCACATTGATTTTCTGTAACGCCAGTGAAAGGAGGGTCCTCTCCATGTATGTGACAAACGAAGAATGGGAGCAGAACAATCAGGATTATTTGAAAGAATCGTATGAGGAAACGGGTTTTACCACCGGAGGATACGCTATCCGCAAACTTATCTGCGGCGGCTGCGGTCGGGTGTTCTACACCACCATCTACACCAAGAAATACTGTCACAGCTACTGGTGCGGCAATCAGGCCAACAATCGGCGGCAGCGGGAATACCGCCAAATACGCCGTCAAGATTTAGTCTGCCAGTGCTGCGGCGAAAAATTCACGCCCAAACGCGCAGGTGCCCGTTATTGCAGCAATGCCTGTCGGCAAAAAGACTATCGAAAACGTGTTACGGATGCTGCAAGTGCTCAAAATGAGCACTTGGTTAAGCGTAACGCATCTGCCAAATGAAACTCAATCTCCTCCCGAATGCGGGAACGGAAATTCATCGACCTGTTACGGAAAACCAAGTGGTCAAAATGAGCACATCGTTTTCCGTAACGCTGCAAGGTCTGTTGAAAATCAGGTTGCCGAGATGACAACCTGATTCTATCCGTAACGGAATCAGCGGGCCAAAATGGCCCGTTGAAGGGGGTCAAGGGGGAACGCCTTGCCCAGTGATATGATGCTCTGCGTCATATCCTACTGGGTATTATCTGGCGCAAAACGGCGGCAGATCCAGCAGCTCCGCTGCTGCGTTCTCCCACGCCAAGAAGTCGAAACGGAGGGATGTCTATCTGAAACTGACACGACACAACGGACGAGCCGGGACCCACGGCACCTATAACCCCAAGCACAATGACCGGAGTTTCAACCTTGCCAACAGTGAGCACATCGACCCGGAACGAGCCAAAGGCAACATCTACTGGGACTGCTTCCACGGTTTCCGTTCGGCTCTCGACCCACAAGACCCGGACGATCTGGGGGCGACTTTCTCGGATGTGGAATGGCAGTTCTATGAGAGCCGCTATTCGGAGTTCATCGAAAGGCAAAATGAGTGTAACGCCAAGATTCGGTATACTGAACGCTGCCCGCATCCTCGGACTTGTTTTTCAAGGCAATGACAGAGAAAACCGTCGAATTATGAGCTCGCGGGCGGCGTTCACAGATCATCGCAAGCACGATGAAAAAGGTGGAAAGGATGGCGCGCATATCGCCACCAGAGACAAAGTAAGCGACAAAACCTTGGGGTATGATTGCGCCATCAAAGCCGTTATGGAATGATCCTCCGTCATAGGCAGAGCTGCTTATAGTTCGATTTTTCGATCAATCATTTCAATATAGCAACGAGCACAGGTTTCATAATCATGATGAAACAAAGCCTGATATATATCCAGATGAACATCTCTGATTTGGGTAATATCTTTTTGAGTATACATCCTGGCTTGAATACGCTGTTTGAATACAATTTTAAGATACTCTCTAATGGGAACTCTTGCCATATCAAATGCGTTTAATAATAGTTCATTATGTGACATTACACAGATTTGGCGATGAAACATCATATCAGCATCGGCGATCTGATTGAATAAGTCTTCCGGAAGATTCATATCACTGTCGTGGGGAAGACTGAGAACGAGTTTTGTAAAATTAGAGCTAAATTCCTGAAGGCTCGCAAACTCAACCTCTGAAGCATTTTGAATAGCAAGCTCACAACATTTCAATTCAACTCCTCGACGGAAATCACAGACCTGATCCAACAACTCGGGATGCATATAGTAATTAACGCCCTTTTGAATGTAATCATTAAAATTAAATTTTCGAACATAGGTGCCATCACCAACACGCTTCTCCAGTATTCCCATGCCAATCAACTGCTGGAGGGCAACGCGGACAGTCAACTTGCTGACTTTAAAATACTCGGCCAGATCTGCCTCAGAGGGAATTTTTTCATTCAGTTTCCATTTACCGCCCAAAATCGCGTCCTGCATATATTGAACGAGCTGATCATTTACAGATGTGCGTTGAATGATGGTCTTTTCTTCTAAAGGCACCATTGTAGATACTCCTGTTTCTTAAATAATATTTGACAAAGCACCCTTTGTGTAAGGTGAGGAAAATCAGTGAAGCGAAAAAATTCCACCGGTGGACGTGCCGGGCAATTTTAAACAGGCTCTTTCGTTTCAAGTCATCGTCCTGTTCTACAAGCTCTATTTATAAAGATGCCTATGCCTCTGTTAATATTGCACAAAACGCCCGTGGAATGTTTGATAGTTTCGTACATTGACAAGCAATATTGGGACTACTATAATTGGATTATCCGATAACCCAATCGCTCAATCCAACCGGCGTGGCTATCAACCAAACACATTATAAAATGAAAAGGAGAAAAAAGCAAATGAAAATCACAAAAATTGACGTTATGCTCTTCCACCCCATTGAAAGCAGTAATGCCCGCGGAAAAACCGGCGCTCCTGTGAGCTGGGATAATCCCGCGTGGAACCCCGTTGGCTGCCGTGTCTACACGGATGAAGGCATTTATGGTGACGGAGAGGCTGCGATGGCCTATGGCGCCGGCTGCCACGGCGCGTTCGGCATGATCCGGGATCTGGGCAACCTGATCATCGGCATGGATCCCATGAAGAACGAGGTCGTCTGGGAACGCATCTATAAACAGACCTTCTGGGGTCAGAACGGTGGCCCGGTGTTCTTTGCGGGCCTGTCCGCACTGGATATGGCCCTTTGGGATATCCGTGGTAAGGCCCTGAACGCGCCTTTGCACGTTTTGCTGGGGGGCAAGCGTCGTGATCATCTGCGCACCTATGCCAGTCAGCTTCAGTTCGGTTGGGATGACCACATCATTCCTGCTTACTCCACCGAAGCGTATGTCGAGAATGCAAAGAAAGCTGTCGCGGAGGGTTATGACGCCATCAAGGTTGACTTCTTTACCTTCGATAAAGATGGATCGACCTTCAGCGAGGAGCAGCGCACCGGATTGATGAAGCCCTATTATGTGGATCTGGTTGAAGAGCGCGTCGCTGCCGTCCGCGAGGCCATCGGGCCCAAAGTGGATATCATTATGGAGAATCACTCCTTCCTTGACAGCCAGTCCGCGATTCAGCTGGGCCGCCGCATGGAAAAGTATAATATCTTCTGCTTTGAGGAGCCCAATACCCCCAATCCCAAAACCGCGAAGTTGGTTCACGACAAGTTGAATATCCCCATTGCCAGCGGCGAGCGCATCTATACTCGTTGGCAGTACGCGCCTTACTTCGAGGATCAGACGCTACAGATGATCCAGCCTGACATTGGCACCTGCGGAGGCATCACCGAGCTGAAGAAGATTTGCGACATGGCTCATACCTATGACATTGGCGTTCAGGTCCATGTCTGCTCCAGCCCCCTGTGCACGGCCCCTGCGGTTCAAATTGAATCTGTGATCCCCAACTTTGTCATTCATGAGCACCATGTTTTCAACCGCTATGACTATAACCGCCGGCTGTGCAAGTTTGACTATCAGCCGGTTGACGGCAAGTTTGAAGTCCCCAACCTGCCCGGCAACGGCAACGAGTATTCTGAATATGCCCTGACGCACTGCGAGAAATTTACCATCGAGTAATTTTATAAAGGAAAGGCATTGGCGATGACATGGAAAAGAAAAACAACCGGCTCTCTGCCGCGCTAGGGATCACATTTGTGTGGTTTACCACGCAGTTCGGCGGTGGTTTTGCATCTGGCGCTCAGCTGAAAAGCTACTTTATCAATTACGGCATTTGGTGCTTGATTACCTGCATTATCGCACAGGCTATTAATGCTTTTTACAATGGCTATACAGTCTATTATTGCAAAAAGCATAACACCTACAATTACCGTGATTTCTGCGATGGAATTTACGGGAAGTTCGCACCTGTGTTTTCTAATCTCTATGAGATCATTTACATCGTTGTTCTGCTGGTGGTCCCCGCTGTGGCATACGCAACAGGTGGTTCAACCTTATCCACTCTGCTGGGTATTCCCTATATGCTTTGCACATTGATTATCGGCGTCTTCATTTTTGTAGTATCCATTTATGGCACGGCAATCGTCAGAAAGACCGCAACCGCACTCTCTGTGATGATCGTTGTGGGGCTTTTGGTAGTGTTCATCCCTAATATTCTCGCGCAGTGGGATAGCGTCCGATCCAACATTGGAGCGCTTTCCGCGAAACCGGCGCCGATCGGTCCTGCTCTTTTCAGCATGTTTCTGTACGCTACTTCTCAGTCCACCCCTCCGGTCGCAATTTTGTCACAGCACGCAAGTGTTCTGGAGGATAAGAAAGATTCGGCGTTTACGTTTGTTATCGGTTTTCTGGTAAACAGTGCTATGATCTTCATCTCTGTTCTGGGGCTGCTGGCAATTGTAGATTTACCTGAGTATGCGGAATCTTCTTTACCGATTCTGGTTTTGGTACAAAATGGAGTTGGTGGCAGCATCCTGACCCCGATCATATCTATTTTGATTATTCTGGGCAGTGTTTCCACCGCAGTGAACATGGTTTCAGCAGGTACCATTCGTGTTTGCAGTGCCTTGGATAAAGACTTTGACCCAGATGGAAAACCGACAAAAAAAGTGGTAATCGTTACTTTGATCCTCTGCGTTGTGGGCTTCGGTGTTGCACAATTTGGCCTGCTGCCTCTGGTAAACAAAGGGTACGGCCTGCTTGGCTACATGGCCATCCCGGTGATTATCATTCCTTTCCTGATTCACTTCCTGCTTCGCAAACGGATCGATCCCTGACTTTTCATTTTCCAATTCTAGACCTATAGCAATCATCAAATTTGTGACAGGAAGTCCACTCCGTCGAGGCTGTCTCAAAACACATCCAAGAAAAAAGGGGCTGTCGCACTAACGTGCGGCAGCTCATTTTATATATCCAACACAAAACGCCGAGCTTCGAAAAGCTCGGCGTTCGTGGTATAATCAGTTTATGCGACTAAACAAAATAATACAGAGGGATTATACCTCATTTTCGCTGTATTATCAAATCAAACTTCCGCTGGATTTAGAGATTTCTAGAAGATCGGGTCTCCGCAGTGCAGCATCATATTGTCGCCCACATAACGCGGCACATCTCCGGCCACAGGTAGTGTTCATCCGCAAAGCCCCGCCGCTTTCCGGCGGTGGAGAAGGGCTGGCAGGGAAAGCCGCCGAAAATGATGGTGACTGTTTCAAGTCCTGTTTTCTCAAAAAACGCCTCCTTCGTAAAAGTGTTTGGAACAAATGCGCAGCCTGCATCGGCACGATGCAAAACAAATGGGGTTTGGGCACAGCTCAACAAGCATTTTGCAAAGCAAAATAGCATTTGTATGCCTGCCATGTTTTCGTAGAGTGCGCCCTCCACGTTGATGGGCGTACAGTGTCCGTTCCGCTGTTGAACGAAAAACAGCTCGTGGCACGCAGTACGGCTGAAGCTGCTGGAAAGCGGTGTGATCCATACCGTGACGCTGAAACAGACCGAGTGCCGCAAAAGGAACAAAAAATAGCCGCCGCTGTCTACCTGTATCAGGCGGACAACGACGGCGAATGGGGCGAGCTGCGGTTTGACTTTGAGAACGGCACAGCCGAGATAGTAAAACTGGCAGATTGGAACACGACAACGTCCAACATCTTTGCAAAAACGGCGATCCGGTACATACAGGGATTTCCGGAAGCGAGACTGCTGAAATTTGTAGTCGTGCCGTTTTGGAAAGGCTGGACATAATTATCCACGAAGCATGACCTTTGCGCAGAACAGACCGTTCTGATAGGTAAACGTGCTTGCCCCGCCGGTCTTTTCTGCAATATGCTGGACAGACTGGATGCCGATCCCGTTTTCCTTTCGCTTGGACGAGCGGAAGAGCCCGCTTTTTTCGTTGACTTCACCGTCAAATGCGTTTTCCACTTCGACCAAAAGAAGCCGCTCGGCATGGACATACGCGGTGACCTCGATCTTCCGCCGGGCGGGAGCGGTGCGAAGGCTGGCTTCGAATGCGTTTTCCAGAAGATTCGACAGCACCAGACACAGATCGATCTCGTCCACAGGAAGCACCTGTGGTAAGTCGAGTTTGGCACAAAAGGGAACACCCTCACGCTTTGCAAGGGCGCAATAATGGCCGACAACACTGTCCGCTGCACGGTTTTCGCAGAAATTCATATCCAGATCCGGGATCCGGGAGACCGTTTTTGCAAGGTAAGCCTTCAGGTTATCCAGATCTCCTGCCTCGGCCAGTGCGGAGATCTGATTCAGCTGGTGGCGCATATCGTGCCGCGCCTGCCGGGCTTCTTCAATGGCGGCTTTCAGGCTTTGATAGCGCTGCTGCTGCATGGAAAGAAACTGGTTTTCCTGCTGCAATCTTGCATTCCGGTTAAGGCTGGTTGCCATCAGCAGAAAGATCGCATTGAACACGAACATCAAAAATAAAAGCGCGATGCTCATAACGATGTAGACCCGCAAGACCCGCCCTGTCCGGAGCGTCATCTGGTAGCGCGGGGTTATAAAAAGGTTCAGCAGGATGAACACCAGCGGCAGTACCCAGAACACATACCACGTCTGCGCAAAATTGTCATCCTCCACCATTGCGCGCACTGAGTGGGTAGAAGGATAATAGGCGGCGGCAGCGGTCAGCCAGCAGATCACGTTATAAAAAATGCAGGCGCTAAAACAGAACCACGGCTTGTCCGGCGGCAGCTGCAGCCGGATCGTGATTACCGTACCAACGGCGCGGGACAAGCTATTCAGGCACGCAAATACCGCGCAGACCGCCAGCGCGATGGTCCCGGATTTCCAGAGAGAGAGCCGCAGCGTTTTGAGATACAGGAAAATTGTCACAATCGTTATGAGCAGCAAGGGGAACGCGGTCGAGAGACCGAAATGATAGCAAAACAACCCGCCGCCAAGGCAAAGCCCGAACAGCAGCGGCACCTCCCATACCGCAAGCTTTGCGGAAGACTGCTTCAGATAGGAGCGAACCGGAAAATACGCGAGCAGCAGGCCGGGAAACACAACGGTAAGCTCCAGGATCGGGCGCAGAACATCCTTCAACCCACACGCCCCCTTTGCAGCAGAAATTCCATAAACGCCTGTCGGGCGGCTTTCAAAAGCTCGTGACTGACATAGACCTGGCTGCCGTCCGTCATACAGAAGGCGGCATCCTGAAAATCGGCAGCATTCTCCATATTGATGATCGTACCGCGGCCACAAACAAAAAAGCGCGGGTCCTTTTTGAGCGGCTCTGTGAACGCCTTGAAACTCTGGCGCATGGCAAGCGTTTTGCCGGCAGTGGTGCGGATATTGATGATGTGGGCGAAATGCTCGGCGGATATGATATCACGATAGCACAAATGGATGTCGCTGCCATCCACCTTCACCGTCAAAACCGGCTCCGGGCGGGGGAGTTTTGCGAGCATTTCATCCAACAGACCGGACAACTCGGCCTCTGAAAAGGGCTTGACCAAATAATGAAATGCCCGTACCTGAAACCCCTCGAGTGCATGGTCTGTCGAGGTGGTGGTAAAAACCAGAAGACAGTCTGCGTCTGTTTTCCGAAGTTCCTTTGCCGCGTCCATGCCGCTTAAACCATCCATATAAATATCCAAAAATGCGGCGGTAAAACGCTGCTCGTTTTCTGCCGCCAGAAAAGCCTCTCCGCTGTCAAATTCCAGAAGCTCCGCCTCTGTGCCGCGCGCGCGCAGCTGCCGCACCAGGCGCTCCTTCAGTTGCGCGCGCTCCGCATCGAGGTCATCGACGATCGCAAATCTCATGCTGTACCAAGAAGCTATTGTTATAGCTTCCAACCTCCTTTATAAACTCTTTCATCCTGATTATAGCACAGTTGCCCGGTTCTGTCGCAGCAGAAAACGGGATTTCGTGACGGAAACCGGGCTTTCGTGCCAAACAGCTTGAAACAGCCGTATCCGCCCGTATACTAGAGACAGAGAACCTCAACAACGGCAGAAGGAAGGAGGGTCGCTGTGTATCGAATCGCCGTGCTGACAAACAGCAGGGCGCAGGAAGCTTTTTGGGCAGAGCAGATCTTGCAGTTCTGCGCCGAGCATTGTTTATTTCCCCAAATGGACTGTTACCACGATCAGGAAAGCTTTTTTGAAGCCGCACACAACGAGCCGCTGACCAATGCCTTGATCGCCCTGCCGGGGGTGGATGGATTGAATGCAGTAGAGCATCTGCGCGCGCTTTGTCCCCAAACACGCGTTATCTGGTGCAGTGACCTGAATTTTTCGCTCCACGCCTTCCGGCTGCGCGCAGACTACTTTCTGCTGGAGCCAGTGACCGAAGCCGCTTTGCGGCAGGGTTTTTGCATCTGGCTGGATCAAAAAAATCCGGCAGAGCAGCGCCGACCTGACCGCAACGAACACAACAAGGAGAACGACTTATGAAAAAGAGAAAGATCATCCACTCTGCGTTGAGCTTGTCGCTGACCGCAGCATTGTGCCTTTCCATGGCCGCCTGCGGCGGTACGCAGACGCCCGCAGACAGTGTCGCCGCTTCTCAGCCCTCTGCACCGTCCGCCGTGGTGCAGCCCTCTGCTGCGGAGACGACCTCTGCGGCACTGCCTGTGAAGGCCTTGAACCCCAAGCAGGTGGAGGAAAACCCCTACATGGCCAAGAGCGATGCAAACATTCATCACGACGGCTACAACACAGATTCAACGGATGAGATCCTGCCGCTTGCGATCTATCCTGAGATCAACGTTTCCTATGAGACAACGAATGCAAATGCTTCTCCCGCTATCTATTTTGACAGCTACGGCCATGCCGTTGTGCCGCTGCTGGGCGGCATCGCCATCCGCGACCTGAACGCCGAAGAAACAAAAACGCTCGGCTATTTCTCGCCAAAGAAGCATGACGGCGGCGGTTACGTTATCCAGAGCTCCTATACTTTCATGGACGCGTCCAACCGCATCGTCTGCCCCACGAGCAACAATCATGTGCTGATGCTCCGCGCAACAGACGAAAGCGGCAACGTGCTGCCCGAATTTGAAAAGGTGCTGGACATCGACATCAAGGCTGCCGCCGAGGCTGCACTTGGCAAGGAGCTGACCCAGAATCTTTTGTCCGTGGTCTTTGATTATGACGGAAACCTCTGGTTTGCAACGGGCGGCTTCCGCATTTATCCGCAGCGCCAGCAGCAAGGCGTCATCGGCTATATTGCCCGTTCTGCCATTGATGCGATCCTGAATGGCGAGCAGACAGACCTTTCAAAGGCTGTCTTTGTCTACGAGCTGACCCCCGGCGAGGGTGCCGAGAACGGCATCGCCGCCTCCAAGGACGGTGCGGTGATCCTCACCAACCAGAACTGCTATCTTCTGCGTGCAGAAGAAGGCGTAGACGTTGTGTGGTGCACGCCCTATGAGAGCGCGGGTGCAAAGGTGAGCGGCGAAGGCGATAAGACCACCGGCGGCGGTCTTGCCTGGGGCGGCGGCTGCTCTCCCACCCTGACGCCGAACCTTGTGCTGTTCACCGACAATCAGGACCCCGTGAACCTTCTTGCGCTCGATATGAAGACCGGCGAGGTCGTGGCAAGCGCCCCGGTGCTGGATGACCTGCCCGAGGGCTATCAGGTAGCCGTTGAGAACTCTGCCATCGTCTATGACGACGGCAATGGCACCGTCAGCACCATCGTCTGCAACTGGTTTGGCGCGGGCAACGCAGGTCTGGCGGACCCCAACAACGACTCCTCCATCCAGAGCTACGCCAACATCTATGACATGAACTGGCTGACGAAGGGCAACTGCATGATCGCGCCCGGCGTCGAACGTGTCGATACCATCAAAACCGATTCCGGCTATGAGATGAAAAGCGTCTGGTGCCGCAATGACTTGAGCGACACCTCGATTTTCAAGCTCTCCACCGCAACGGGCTATATCTACGGCTATGTGCAGGATGTGACCACCGGGATGTGGCAGTACATCATTCTGGATTTTGAAACCGGCGAGACTGTTTTCACGATGGATGTTTCCAACAAGTACGGCTATAACAACATGGCCATTGGAATGTATGCCGGCAACAGCGGCAATGCGCTCTACTGCCCGACAGGCTATCTGGAACTGCTTCGTTTGCAGGACCGTTTCGTTTATCTGCCCGAAATGCCCTACCGCAAGGTCGATCTTGATCAGGCAGCAAGAAATGTCCTCTCGCAGGAACAGTTTGCGCAGGACGGCGGCGAAGGCACCGTTGCAAGCTGGCGCAACACTGTGACCGTCCGCAACGTCCACCCCAACACCACCATCGCCTTCCGCATGAACGACCTGTCCGGAAGCACCTCCGGTCTGACCCTCTACGCCTATGGCGTGGACGGCAAGCTGGCAAAGGTCGATCCTGCACTGTGGTCGATCACAGACGAGGACGGCAAGGCTGTAACGGAACTTACCGCCGGTACGCTCTATGAGCTGCACGTGACCGTCGCCGATGGCGGCGCTCTTGACCTGAGCGAGACGGAAAAGGAGATCAAAATTTCCGTTGTACTAGCGAAGTAAGACTCAAGGAAGGCTCCGGTGCCAAAAGCGCCGGAGCTTTCTTCAGCCTGTCAAAAAAACACAAAGTCACCTCCCCGTTTCTGATATAATGAAAGAAACAGGGGTGTAAAGCATGCCTTAAATAATTTGCGCCCGTGCCAGCATAAATGCTGATACGGGTGCTTCTCTGTTTTACATATCTTTTGCCGAAGCTGAATACTTCCAGCCCTGCAATGCTTTGGCACACCTGAATCCATCGGCTAACAGCAATAAGTTTGAATTAGTTTCTTATCACTGTTAAGCCAAAGCAAAGGGGCATTATCTGCCCCGATGCTTTTCCTTTCGCTTCTGCTGTTTCAGGTCAAACTGACGCTGCTTTTCTGCTTCGCGTTGTTTACGGCTAAGTGCTTTTCGCACCAGCTTATTTTCTTCTCGCTGCATTTGCAACGCCTGCTGTGACTTTGTACCGATTCCTGTGGCAACTGTTTCCTTTCGGATTTGCCGTTGCAATCGCTTTGGGTTCACAAACTCTTTCTTTACAACTGTCTCAACAGATGGACTGAAGCGCAGCCGACTGTAATTCTTGAGCAGATACTCCCAGACTTCATAGTCCTTTGGTTCTGCACCAAACACGACTTTACACACTGAAAGCTTTCTTCTCTCAACACGTTCAAATACTCCGATCCAGAATGGAGGTTTTGCTTATGGGTCACGCCCGAAAGGACGTTGAAAGAACAAAAATGAACGCGAAAAAGTTTGTCCGCTATCAGGAAGGGGCTGAAAAATACAGTCTTGGTCTGACAAAATTTCAGGAGTTAGCGAAGGAAGCTAAAGCCGTTTATAAAATCGACAAGGTGGCGTTGGTCAACTGCGAGATTTTCGAGCGGTATCTGGAAACCTTCCGCATTGCATAAAAATAGGCCGGAGGAAAATCCCCCGGCTCCAGACCGCCCACAGTGTTGCGCTGCATAGCAGCTCGTGGGAGAAGTCACCTTTATTCTATGCAAAATTAGAGCTTTTCTTTCCAGTCATCCCGGAAGCCGTAATAATCCATTCGCACAAACGGATATTTTTCCGTCAATGCAATGACGGCTTCCTTCATTTCCGCAAAGTTCTCAGCAGGCAGAAGCCTTCTCATGATGAGGAAGAACCCGAAGAAATGGGCATTATCCATTGTGCCATCTTCCCGGCGGATCAGCAACGCCTGTTCTTTTTTGTTGAGGGAAGGCTTTTGTTCAAAGAGACGATTGTAAATGCGGCTCCCGTGTGCGCAAAGATTGCGGATAATCGTCATGCTGTGCATATACTGCCCCAGAATTTCTGGGCCGCGATTCATAGTAAGCCCGAACCGATGGGCAATTGTTTCTTTGAGCGGACGTTCGGAAATGGAATACAGGAAAGAAATGTCGGAGATCGTCAGCAAATCAACGTAGGCCCAGAGCGGAATCTCTTGGTGCAGGTCGTTGATGAAGTGCTTTAAGTAGGCTTCGTGAGCCAGCCGCTGACGCTTCTGCTGGTTGGCTTTGTCGATGATTTCTTCATGTTTTGCCTGATTGGAGAAATTTGCGGTATCCAGATAGCCCAACGGCCCATACACTTTTGTAAATTCATAGGCATAGATGGACTTTATCTGTACCTCAATGGTTTCGATATGGTGCAGGATGATATGACGGAACTCGTGGTCGAAATTGTAAATGTCCTCGATATTTTGGAACGTGGCAGACTTCGCAAAAACATCGTTCTTGCGGAGCGTCAGAGAATAGCCGCTGACACGGTAATAATTGTTCCGCAGCAGAAAATCCTTTGCTTCGGATTCATCCTCGATGGTAAGGCCTCGTGAACGAAGAATCTCGATTTGTTCGTCTATCGTTTTGAAGTCCTTGTCTGCCATGAAAAATCTCCTTTATAAGCAAAACGCCCCCAAGTGTGCATACGCTATGCGCAGAGGCCTGGGGGAGTTGTTACCATTATAATAGCAAATCAAGGACGAAATGTCAATGAGCAGAGTGTGAACTTTCGATTTTTCGTAAAAATTTTCAAGAAAGGCTTTTTGCAGCTTGACTTCCTGTCACACGGAAAGTATACTGGTGCTGTGGAGGTATGAGAGCAGCTATGGCAAAGATGGGACGACCAAAATCCGAAAATGCAAAAAAGAAAACCTTGAGCATTCGGGTGGAGGATGCCCTGTATGAACGTATCTGCAATTATGCCGAACAACATCAACTGACTGTAACAGAAGTTGTCTTGCAGGGGCTGGACAAAGTTTTGTCCGACCTTAAATAGTATCAAGCCCTTCTTCTTTCGGGAAGGAGAATTGATATGGCAACGACACGAAAAGACCTGCGGGGGCGTACCCTGCGAAAAGGCGAGATGCAGCGCAGCTCCGATAAGCGGTATGTGTATTCCTACACAGACCCGCTGGGGCGGCGCAAATAACATATTTTTACATATTCGTTCAGCCCCCCTGCGCTGTGAGATCTTCGAGATAATGCGCGAATACGTTGGGGCAAAGCACAACAAAGCTTGAAACTTCTTGATGAACCAAGAAGATTCAGGCTTTTTCTTTTGATGAAACAAAACGCCCCCGGTGGGCAACGCCCTGTTCGTGGGCATCAAGGTTGGCCGCACCACGCTGGCCAAGGTGATGCCCTACATGCTCATGTACTATGCAGCCATCATCTTGGGCCTGCTGCTGGTCACCTACATCCCGGCAGTGTCCATGGTCCTGCCCCAGGTCACCGGGCTGGTCTGAGTTCTTTTTTCAAGCGACATTTTCAATCTTCTTCTCCAAAAAAGGCGGCATCCTCTGCACGGGAGGATGCCGCCTTTTGGCGTTTTCTCTTACATTTTGAAACGGCTCAGATGCCGCCGTGGCGCCGCTCTTCCGCCGCCAGCTCCTGCTGGAGGGCCGCTTTGCGGTGGTCCAGCAGCAGGTCCTTGTTGTACTGGAAGTACCTCTCACAGCCGTTCTCGGTAATGAACGCATGGGCCGCGGGCGAGAGGGTCAGCTCGGTGACGAACACCACCATCTCCTGGCTCTCGGCAAAGGCCTGCTCCATGAAATCAAAGGCGGCTTCCAGCGCGGCGGAAGCCGTGTTCTGGGCATTCTCCCGCTCCTCGGCAAGGCTCTGGAACTGGGTGCGGAGCAGGTCAAACGCGGGCTGCGTGCTCACGGCCTTGGCACGGCGGAGCTCCGCTCCCAGGCACGGAGAACGGCATACACCCGCAGGCGGGTGTTCAGCGCGTCCCGGCTCAGCAGGCCGGCGGCCCGCTGCTTCTGGGTCTCGGCGTCGTAATCGGCCACCATCTGGCTGAAATAGACCGCCGGGCCGTCCGGGATATCCTCCGGCACCGTGGCAAAGCCCTGCTTGGCCTGCCGCAGGAACGCATAGCAGGCATCTGCCACGGCGTCCTGCTGGCGGGAGGCCGTAAAGCGGGTATCAAGGCCCGCCAGGATCAGGCTGACCAGACTCAGACGCTCATCAAAGGGCGCGTTGAGGAGCCGCGCGTAGACAGCAGGCTTGACCTGCCCGGCCAGAATGTCTTCCACACCGTAATCGTCGCGGTACTTGTAGTAGAGGTCAAGGTAGGCCGAGAAGTCCTCGGCGATCTTCTGGTGCTGGATGTACTCCCGGATGAGGTCTTCGTCTGCTTTCAGGCCCAGCGTCTCGTAGGTGTCCAGCAGGTTGGAAAGGTCCTCCCAGCCGCGGGCGGTGACAAACTGGGTGCCGTCCACATCGGCGTTGATTTGGTAGAAGTTCTGCGGGTGCAGCTCCAGATAGCTCAGGATGGCGCTGTGGATGCGGGCCCCGCGGGCGTAATCTTTCCAGACCGAGAGGTCGGGCTGAATGTCCATCCGGCGGACACGGTCCAGGGTGACGATATCGAAATCCCGGACGGATTTGTTGTACTCCGGCGGGTTGCCTGCCGCCACGATGACCCAGCCTGCCGGCACCGCCTGGTTGCCAAAAGTCTTGCACTGCAAGAACTGCAGCATGGTGGGGGCCAGCGTCTCGGACACACAGTTGATCTCATCAATGAAGAGGATGCCCTCAGAAAGGCCGGTGGCCTCCATCTTGGCGTACACGCTGGCGATGATCTCGCTCATGGTGTATTCCGTCACCGAGACATCCTTGTCGCCATAATGGCGCTGGCGGATAAAGGGCAGGCCCACGGCGCTCTGGCGGGTGTGGTGGGTGATGGTGTAGGCCACCAGCGCCACACCGCACTCCCGGGCCACCTGCTCCATGACCTGCGTTTTGCCAATACCCGGAGGCCCATCAGCAGGATGGGCCGCTGGCGGATGGCCGGGATGGCGTACTCGCCCAGAGCATCCTTGGCCAGGTATGCCTTGACGGTATGCTCAATTTCTTCTTTGGCACGTTTGATGTTCATAGCAAACTCCTCACGCATTGTGATTCACGAATTATTGAGGTCGCGGTAGAGGTCGTCCTCCTCGCTCATGGCCTCGGCCAGCGCCGAAGCCGACCGGGCCGCCGGGCCCGCAAACTCTTCCTCGTCCAGCACCACTTTCATGGCCCAGGGCGGTACATTGGCATCGTCGAACCGCTCCCCCAGAAAAAGGAACGCGGCTTCATACGGCGGGCGGCGGGCCGGGTAGGTGCCCATTCCGTCCGTAAAGTAGAGCAGGCCCCGCAGGTTGGTGAACTGCTTTTCGGCACACAGGCGATCAACATACTCGAACGCCGGGCGAAAATCCGTTCCGCCGCCGCCCCGCAGCTGGAAATGGTTCATGGCATGGATGAGCTCGTCTTCATTGCGGATGAGCAGGTCCTGCTGGACGGTGTTGTCCGCCTGGATCAGGTGCAGGTTCATCCGGTGGAAGAAATTTTCCCGCCCTTTCAGCAGGGTGTAGGTCTCGGCCAGGAACGCCCGCACCAGCTCGCCGGAGGTGGAATAGCTGGTGTCAATGACGAGGGCCAGCTCCTCGATTTTCTTACTTTCCCGGGTCTCCAGCGGCTCAATGAGAGGCATGTTGCCGTAGACCGAAAGGCCGTAGGTATAAAAGTTCAGATCAAATTCATCCGGGTCAAGGTGCACTTCCTCCCGGGTGATGCAGAACCGGCGCAGGAAATCTTTGTAGCTGCGGCGGCTGCGGTTGGCGGCCTTGACCTGCTCCTTGAGCGCGTCGGCCCCCTCGCCCGCCTCTTTATCCCGCAGCTCCAGCTCGGTCTGCATCCGCTCCCCGATCTTCTGCCAGGTCTTCTGGGGCAGGGGCGTGGGCATCTGCTGGGGCTGCTCCGGGGCGTCCTTGGGCCAGAGGCGGTGGTCGTCGGTGTAGAACTCCCGCTCCAGCTGGCGGAGCACGCCAGGCGTCTGGCCCAGCAGCCAGCGGTAGGTGGGGGCAGCCGCCACCACTTTCTGCCCGGCTTTGATCTCCTCATAGGCGTGCTGACGGACATAGCTTAGCGGGCGCCGGACGCTTTTGCGGCCCAGCCCGTCGATGACATTTTCCACCGCGATGTCACAGGCCAGGTGCCACAGGCGCTTGTCCCGCCGCCCTTTGGTCCACAGGTGGCGGAAGATGCAGTGGAACACCGTGTGTAAGTACAGGCGGTTGAGGTATTTCGGGTTTTCCTTGTACAGCCGCAGCAGGGCGCTGGGCTGATAGCAGAGGATGCGGCCATCGGTGGCCAGCACCCCGCACCGCTCGTCCGGGGTTGGGCTCAGGGCCGAGAGGGCCATATCCAGAAATCGGAAGTCCAGATACAGCCCGCTGCGCACCACGGCCAGCACCTCGCCGCCCATCCGCGCCTGCCACTCCTCATGGGTCTCGGGCCGTTTGGACTCGAACGGCTTACGCGGGTCGAAGAATTTTTCCTTTTCAGAAATCAAAATCGTACCTCTTTTTGTTGGGCCGGGCCGCAAACTTTTTGTGCTCGGCGTCGGCCAGCAGAGCGGCAGCAGAAGCGTTGTCGGCCTTGGCCGCCAACGCCGCACCCGCGGCAAAGGCGTCTTTATCAAACACACCCAGCGCCAGCAGGGCCCGCAGGCCGTCCATGTCCTGCGCTTTCAGTAGCCGGGCAAGCACCCGGCCCGTGTTGGCCGCCAGAAAAGCCCGGTAATGCTCGGCAGCGGCACTGCTCAGGCTCCAGGGCCAGCGCAGACGGTCAAAGCAGAGCATGGCCATAATGTTGGCGTCATCCGCGTCGTGCCCCTGCGGGAAGATGGCGTCGTATTCGACCGGGAGGAATTTCCCATCCAAAAAGCACTGTCTGTAATGATACCCCTGCCCCGAAAACGTGTGGAGCAGAATGTGCGCGGGAGTCTCCTCAATGTCTTCCCAGTAGGCGGGGTACCACAGGCCCGCGAGGGGCCGGACCTCTCCCTCTGGCCAGAATAGCGCCTGCACCGCCTCGGTAATGCAGGCCACCAGCGCAAACAGGCCGGTGTCCTGCTCCGGCCGGGCCCGGATGACCAGCGTTTCCAGTGCAAAGCAGTTGAGGAAGACATCGCTGCCCATGGTCAGCTCCCCCGCCCCGGCCGAAAGGCGGCGCAGGCGGCGGCAGTTGTAAAAGGCACAGCTCCCGATGACCCGCAGGCTCCCGGGCAGGACCAGCTCCTCCAGAAAGCTGCCGCAAAGGGGATGGAGGGCTTCTTCCCCGCTCCGGGCGGCAGTAGAGGCTTCTCCGTCCCCGAAGTCCAGATCATACCGGGCATGAGAAGCGCCCGTCAGATCGCGTCCAAAGGCCCGCAGGAGACGCGCGGTGCCGTCCGGCTCCACCGCATAGCGGCAGAGCTCTTCCGGCGCAGGCAGACCGCGGGGCTTCTCGGAGAAGCAGTAATCCCCCAGCTCAGTGATGGTCAGCGTGCCCCCCTCCGGGGCGGGCAGAGCCTCCGGCAGGGTGATGCAGGGCTCATCCCCATACACGCGGACGAGGCGGGCCGTATCGTTTTTGAAAGGCAGAACATCCAGAAACATAAAAAACTCTCTCACAACAAAAAACTGCCGCACAGTCTCGCCGTGCAGCAGTCCAAATCAAAGCGTTATTCCTGCACGGCCTGTGCAAGGCAGGCATCCATAGCGGCCAGCACCGCGTTGCTGGTCATGGTAGCACCCGAGACCGTGTCCACACCTGCCGTGCCGCCGGCATCCAGCAGGCTGCGGGCAAGGCTTTCCGCCGCCTTGCCGCCCACTTCGGGTGTCTCGTCGCCCGCGTCGATCTGCACGTTGGTCACTTTGCCGCCCGTAATGTTGATCATCACGGTTACTTCGCTTTTGTAGCCCTGTGCGGAGGCGCTGTAGGCACCATCGGCATAGGTATCCGCGTTGTCGGCTGCGGGAACAGTGCCCGTACTGGCGATATACAGCGACAGGACGATGCCAAGGGCCACATCCAGGATCGCCATAAGGATCACGTTCCGGGTCATATGCTTTTTCATCGTATCGAAATTGCTCCTTTGGAGAAATTTTGCGTCCGGCCGCGCTGCTTACTTGGCAGGTTTGAAGCTGTCACGCAGGGTGACAACACGGTTGTAGACGCCGGGGTTCTTGCTGTCCGGGGTGAAGAAGCCGGTGCGGACGAACTGGAACTTCTCGCCCGGCTTTGCGCCGGCCAGAGCCTCTTCCAGCTTGCAGCCCTTGCGTGCCACCACGCTCTCGGGGTTGAGGTAGTCCTTGTAATCGCTGCCCTCGGGGATGGCGTTCATGTTGGCCTCGGTGAAGAGCTTATCGTACAGGCGTACCTCGGCCTCCACGCAGTGGGCCGCGCTCACCCAGTGGATGGTGCCCTTGACCTTGCGGCCATCGGCAGGGTTTCCGTTGCCCGTCTCGAGATCGGCGGTGCAGTGGATGGCGGCAATGCTGCCGTCAGCATTCTTGTCCACGCCGGTGCACTTGACGAGATAGGCACCCATCAGGCGGACCTCACCACCCACGGTCAGGCGCTTGAACTTCGGAGGCGGTACCTCGGCGAAGTCCTCGTTCTCGATCCACAGCTCCTTGGTAAAGGCCACCTTGCGGGTGGTGGTATCGTTGGCCTCACGGTTGGGGTTGTTGGCCACATCGAAATACTCGGTCTTGTCGGCGGGGTAGTTGTCCACGATGAGCTTGACGGGCTCCAGCACGGCAATGCGGCGCTGCGCGGTCAGGTCCAGCTCGCTGCGGATGCAGGCCTCCAGCTGGCGCATGTCGATGAGGTTATCGGACTTGGAGATACCGGCCTCCCGCACGAACGTAAAGATGGAGCTTGCGGTGTAGCCGCGGCGGCGCAGGCCGCACAGGGTGGGCATCCGGGGGTCATCCCAGCCGTCCACAATGCCCATCTCCACCAGCTCACGCAGGTAGCGCTTGCTCATAACCGTATTGGTCATATTCAGGCGGGCAAATTCACGCTGCTTGGGGAATTCGGTGCCAAAAATATTTTCGATGACCCAGTTGTACAGCGGGCGGTGGTTCTCAAACTCCAGGCTGCACATGCTGTGGGTGATGCCCTCGATGGCGTCCTGGATGGGGTGGGCGAAATCGTACATCGGGTAGATGCACCACTTGCTGCCCTGGCGGTGATGCTCGGCGTACTTGATGCGGTAGATGGCCGGGTCACGCATGTTCATGTTGGGGCTGGCCAGGTCGATCTTGGCACGCAGGGTCTTCTCGCCCTCTTTGAACTCGCCTGCACGCATCCGGCGGAACAGGTCCAGGTTTTCTTCCGGGGCGCGGTCCCGCCACGGAGAGGGGCGGGAGGGCTTGCCGGCATCGGAGCCGCGGTACTCACGCATCTCATCACGGCTCAGGTCGTCCACATAGGCCTTGCCCTCTTTGATGAGCTTCTCGGCGTACTCGTAGCATTTGTCAAAGTAGTCGCTGCCGTAGAAGATGCCGCCGTTGGGGTCGGCACCCAGCCAGTGCAGATCCTCGATGATGCTGTTGACATACTCCTCTCCCTCACGGGCGGGGTTGGTATCGTCCAGGCGGAGGTTGAATTTACCGCCGTACTGGTTGGCGATGGACCAGTTGATGTAGATGGCCTTGGCGCTGCCGATGTGCAGGTAGCCGTTGGGCTCCGGCGGGAAACGGGTGTGGATCTCCTTGACCTTGCCCTCCGCAAGGTCCGCGTCGATGATATCCGTCAAAAAGTTTTTATCTGCCATGGTGGCCTTCCCCCTTATCAGGGCATAGCTGCCCGAATGTTACACTTTTTCTAATACCCATTATGATACACCATTTTGGGCTCTGCTTCAAGGCAAAAACAAAAAAACCACCCAAATCTCAACGGATTCAGGTGGTTTTGCTCTGGAGCTGCTATCCAGATTCGAACTGGAGACCTCATCCTTACCAAGGATGCGCTCTACCAACTGAGCTATAGCAGCAAATGGCGACCCGGATCGGGCTCGAACCGACGACCCCCAGCGTGACAGGCTGGTGCTCTAACCAACTGAGCTACCGGGCCATGATCGCTCAAGTTCGCGGCGTTTTGACCGCGGGAACGTTGACTATTATACCGGAGAAGCCGTGCGTTGTCAAGCAGTATTTTCAGAAAAAGACAAATTATTTTGCCAGAGTCGTTCTCTTCCGGCTGGCACGAGCGGGAGTTTGCCAAAGCAAGTGTCCGGAGGGCGGGGCCCGACTGCCGCAGGCAGTTGGGAGGGGGATGGAATGCCCCTCACTTGCGTGGCAAAGCTCCCCGAGCGCCCTCCTGCAAAACAAAACGCCCGGAGCTCCCAAAAGAGTTCCAGGCGTTATGGCAGGGGTAGTAAGTTTCGAACTCACGGCACGCGGTTTTGGAGACCGCTGCTCTACCAGCTGAGCTATACCCCTATGTGGAGCTGCTATCCAGATTCGAACTGGAGACCTCATCCTTACCAAGGATGCGCTCTACCAACTGAGCTATAGCAGCACACTCACAGCTCGATTATTTTAACATAAGGCGCCGTGAATTGCAAGAGGTTTTGGCAAAAAAGTTTTGTTTTTTGCAAAAAAGGAGCCGCCGCAGTGCCGCGGCAGCTCCTTTGGATGGGTTTGCTCGGGATTCTTACTCAATGAGGCCGTTCAGCAGGGCCAGGCACTTGCGGCTGTGCAGCTTGCGGATGGCCTTTGCCTCGATCTGGCGGACACGCTCACGGGTGACACCAAAGTCGCGGCCAACCTCTTCCAGCGTGCGGGGACGGCCATCGTCCAGGCCGAAGCGCAGGCGGATGACTTTCTCCTCACGGGGGGTCAGGCTCTTGAGGGCCTGGTTGATCTGCTGGGCCACCATCGCACGGTCAGCTGCCTTGCCGGGAGCCTCGGCGTTCTCGTCAGCGACGAAATCGCCCAGGGAGGAATCCTCTTCCTCACCCACAGGGCTCTCCAGGCTGGCGGGCTCCTGAGCCATCCGCTGGATCTCGCGCACGCGCTCCACGCTCATGTCCATGGCCTTTGCCAGCTCTTCCGGGGTGGGCTCGTGGCCATTCTGGTAGACCAGCTGGTTGGTGGCCTGACGCATCCGGTTGATGGTCTCGACCATGTGCACCGGGATGCGGATGGTGCGGGCCTGGTCCGCAATGGCGCGGGTGATGGCCTGACGGATCCACCAGGTGGCGTAGGTGGAGAAGCGGAAACCGCGGTCGCAGTCAAACTTCTCAGCGGCCTTGATGAGGCCGATGTTGCCCTCCTGGATCAGGTCCAGGAACGCCAGGTTATGGCCGACATGCTTTTTGGCAATGGAGACCACCAGACGGAGGTTGGCCTCGCTCAGGCTGCGGCGGGCGTTCAAACCGTCGCGGCGGGTCTTGAGCAGCTCCTGACGCTTTTCCTCGGTCAGGGGGCCGTTCTCCACCGCCTCCATGGCCTCTTCTTCAGCGGCCTTTTCCTCAGCGTCCTCGCTGGATTTCTCGTTGCCCTCTTCGTCCAGGTCCTCGGTGTAGCTGCGGCTGTTCTCGTCCTCCTCAAAGGAGAAGCGGGCACTGTTCTTCTTGATGTATTCCGGCGCGCCGTACTTCTGGCGGTCAGCCTGCAGGATGTGGGCAGCCTCGGCACCGGAATGGATGCGGCGGCTCAGTTCCACTTCCTGTTCCGCGCTCAGCAGCGGGATCTGGCCGATCTGCTTGAGGTAGTTCTTCACAGGGTCGTCCAGCAGCTCATCCATGGCAGCTTTGAGGTCAGCCGGGTTCTCCTCCGCGCTCTCCTCCTCTTCCTCGCTGATGCCCATGTCATCGCTGTTGTTCTCGGCGTTTTCCACCTCGGCAATGATGCTGTCCACGTCCAGGCTGGTATCCGCCTCGACCTCGTTGTCCAGGATCTTGATGCCGCGCTCCTCCAGGAGGGTGTAGAGCGTTTCCACGTCCATTCTGCACTGTGCAGCCAAATCTTTGGCCTCCTGTGCCGACAGGGTGCCCTCACCTTTGGTCAACAGTTCCTTTAAAGTCATGCCCATTTCGCTCTCTCCTTTTCGCTTTGGGGAAACCCCGTCCGGGGTGTTGCTCTTAAAATCCGCGGACAAAACTGCATCAGATCACCAGCCCGCCGTTGACACCAAACACTTGTCCGGTGATGTATCCGGCGTCCTCTCCGGCAAGGTAGAGCAGCAGTTTTGCCACTTCGTCCGCGCTGCCCAGGCGGCCCACAGGGGTCTCCTCAGCCAGAGCGGCCTTATCTTCGGCGGTAAATGCCGCCATCATATCGGTGTCGATGACACCCGGGGCCACACAGTTGACGGTGATGCCGCTGGGGCCCTCTTCCTTGGCCAGTGCCTTGGTCAGGCCGATGAGGCCCGCTTTGGCGGCTGAGTAATGTACCTCGCAGCTGCCGCCCGTCTGGCCCCACATGCTGCTCACCGTCAGGATGCGGCCCGCCTTGCGGCGGATCATCCCGGGGAGCACCAGCTGGCACAGGTTGAACGCGCCGGTCAGGTTGACATCCAGCATGTGCTGCCACTCTTCCGGCGTGATGTCGGTAAAAAGCTTCTGCTGGGCAATGCCCGCGTTGCTCACCAGCACATCCACCCGGCCCAGCGCCTGCTCCACCGCATGGAACGCCAGCTCACAGCTGGCCCGGCTGGCCACATCGCACTGAACGATGGTGCAGCCCGGCAGGGCTTTTTCCAGCGCCGCAGCGGCCTCCGCATTTTTGTGGTAGAACACCGCCACCCGGTAGCCTGCCTCATAAAAGGCTTTGGCGGTGGCCGCACCGATGCCCCGGTCTCCGCCGGAGATCAGCACCGTCCGCCCGTTTGTCCGGATAGCCGGCACAGGTGCTTCCGGGGCCGCCGCAGGCTCCTCCGGCGCTTTCACTTCCGCCGGGGCCAGCTCCGGCACAGGCTCTGCCCGCACAGGTTCCCGCTCCTGTTTGGGCATCTCCCGCGGCTTCCGGGCCGGGATGACGATGGTGGGTTCGTCGTCCGGGAAATCCGGGACTTCCGGCTCTTTCGCCTTTCCAGCCGGTTCCGGGGCCTCAGGGGCTTCCGGGGCAGGCTGCAGAGGCTTGCCGGGCAGTTTCACCGTCTCGGCGTTGTCCTCCGCCATGTCAAATGTCAGTTCAAATTCGTCGTCGTACAAGAGTCAAACCCTCCTGTCGCTTGTTTCTCTGTAAGGCATTTTCCAGCCTTGCAGGGGGTGGTGGTCGGCCCTGCGCCCAGCGGAGCTGCACTCTGCTTTCTTCTTCCGGTCATGTCCGGTCCTGCGGTGCGCCCGCTGGCTCCTGCGCGTGGTTTCGACAAGTTACCATTGAATAATATAGCACAAATTGCCGAAAAAAGAAAGTGGGAACCCGTGCTTTTTCACGCAGTTCCCACTTTTTTCATCATTTGGACTTGTTTTGTCCCTGTACCGGCGGTTTCCACTTCGGCCTTGCAGCCCGCTGCTCCCGCAGACGGAGGAAAAACGCCTGCAAAAGAGCCTGCGCTTCCTCGGCCCGGAGGCCCCGCTCCACCACCGGGTGGTGGTTGAACGGCAGGGCAAACAGGTCTGTCACCGAGCCGCAGCAGCCCGCCTTGGTGTCGGCCGCGCCGTACACCACCCGTTTGACCCGGCTGTTGAGGATGGCCCCGCTGCACATGGGGCAGGGCTCCAGCGTGACGAACAGCTCACACTGCCACAGCCGCCAGCCACCCAGCTTTTTGCAGGCCGCGTCAATGGCCAGCAGCTCCGCGTGGTGGAGGGCGTTTTTCTCGGTCTCCCGGGTGTTGTGGGCGGCGGCAATGATCTCGCCGTCCTTTGCGATGACGGCTCCCACCGGCACCTCGCCCAGCGCCGCGGCCTTTTCGGCTTCGGCCAGGGCTGCACCCATCAGTTCGTAATCGGTCATCCCAGTCCCCTCTCTGCCAGACATCCGGCCAGCACGATGCAGTTGTTGAGGCAGTGGAGCCCCATGCCGGGCCAGAGCCGCCCGGTGTGCTCCACGGCCCAGCCAAACACCAGCCCCATGGCAAAAGCGTAAATTTTCGCCTCCGCGCTGCCATGAGCAGCGGCAAACAGCACCGCCTGCCCCGCCAGCGCCACGCCGGGCCCCAGCGGGCGGAGCAGCCGCTGTACCCCGCCCCGGAAAATCAATTCCTCTCCCAGCGGCAGCACGGCACAGACCCGCAGAACCGTCCAGCCCATCTTCTCCGGCTCCTCCGGCAGAGTCATGCTTCCGCCGGGCAGCAGCAGACTGCCGGCCACGGCCACCGCAGCCCAGAGGGCCGCCGCCTGCCCGAACGCTTTCCAGAACGCCGGGCCTTTTTCGATCTTGTTCATGGCGCTGCCTCCTGTCGGCGGACATTGTACCACACCCGCCCCTTGGGTGCAAGCAGTTTTGCGCCTGCACGAAGAAATTTGCTTCAAAAGATTGACTTTCCGGTTGGTGTTCTGCTATAATTTTACCGACTTTTTACTTATTTCTGTTGTTTTACAACCGTTCCGGGCGGCTTCCGCCCATGGAGGTATTTTATGATCCGCATTCTCACCGATTCCGCGTCCGATATCCTGCCCGCAGAGGCCGCGCAGCTGGGCGTGACAGTCATCCCCCTCAACGTCACGCTGGAGGACGGCACCGTCTTCCGGGACGGCCTTGACAAGACCCCCTCTGAATATTATGCACAGCTGGCCGCCTGCAAGAAGCTACCCACCACCAGCCAGCCCAGCCCGGAGCTGTTTGAGTGCTTCTTCGCCGAGGCAGCGGCCGCAGGCGATGAGGTCATTGGCATCTTTCTTTCCCATGAGCTTTCCGGCACTTGCCAGTGCGCTAAGCTTGCGGCAGACCTGGCCAACGTGGACAACGTACTGTTTGTGGACAGCACCAATGTCTGCCTGGGCGAGGGCCTGCTGGTGCGGCTGGCCGTCCAGCTGCGGGACGCTGGCAAGACGGCCGTGCAGATCGCAGCCTCGCTGGAGCACGCCAAGGAGCACCTGCATCTGGTGGCCGCCATCGACGACCTGAAATATCTGCGCAAGGGCGGGCGTCTGCCCGCCGCTGCTGCCGTAGCAGGCGGGATGCTGGGCATCAAGCCCCTCATCACCATCAAAGAGGGCAAAGTGGCTCTGGCTGGCAAGGCCCGGGGCCTGCCCGGCGCCTATGTTGCCCTCTTCAAAAAGATCGAAGAGCTGGGCGGCATCCACCCCACGCTGCCCGCGCTGGCAGGCTACACCGTCGCCCCCCGTGAGGTGGCCCCCATCCAGGCCTACCTGCAGGATAATCTGCACCGTCCCGAGGCCCTGACCCGCCAGATCGGCTGCGTCATTGGCACCCACGCCGGCCCCGGCGCGTTCGGCCTGGCGTTCTTTGATGAAGCACTGGTCATCGAATAAAAATAGGATCCATGAAAAAAGCGAGGAGCCTGACTCCTCGCTTTTTTGCGTCTACACTTCTTGTTTTACAACACCGCATCCGAAATGAGCTTGCCCAGCAGGAGCACCAGCACCACCAGCATCATGGGGCGGATGAACTTTGCCCCCTTGCGGAGGGCGAAGTGGGAGCCCAGCAGGTTGCCCGCGATGCCGCTGATGGCACAGGGGATGCCGATGGAAAAGACCACCAGCCCGCTCATGAGGTAAGTAAAGAGGCTGGCATAGTTGCTGGCCAGGTTGAGCACCTTGCCGTTGCCGTTGGCGGTGCGCAGATCAAACTTCATCAGGCTGGAAAAGGCGATGATGGCAAAGGTGCCCGTGCCGGGCCCCACCAGACCATCGTACAGACCGATGCCAAGCCCGATGCCCAGCGCCAGCGCCGCTTTTTTCAGGTTCATGGTACCGTCATCCCGGTTTTCGTCCGGGAGGTTGCGCTGCCACAGGATGATGACCGCCGCAATGGGCAGGATGATGAACATGGTGGTCTTCAACACCTCATCGCTGAGCAGCAGGACGATGTGCGCCCCCAGCGCGCTGCCCGCAAAGCTGCCGATGGCCGCCAGAATGCCCACCTTGACGTTCATGGCACCATTTTTGAAGAAGCTGGCCGTGGCAAAGGTGGTGCCGCAGGCAGCACTGAACTTATTGGTGGCATAGGTGTAGTGCGGCGGCAGCCCTGCAAACAGATAGGCCGGCAGGCTGATGAGCCCGCCGCCGCCCGCCGCGGAATCCACAAACCCTGCAAATCCGGTCATAAAGACAAGAAACACCATCATGACCGGGGAAATTGTAATACCCATTGTTATAATTCCTTTTTATTATCCAATATTCTCTATCCAACTCCCCTGATAGGGGAGCTCCGCGACGTCCCCGCTGTCAGCGGGTTGGAGCGGTGAGAGGTTTTCTTTTCAATTCCGATACAGCTTGCCCTCACAGGCCAGGATCTGGTCAAAGATCATCCGGGAGACCCTTGCACCATATACCATGGCCGGGTGGCCGTCGTACTCGATGATATCATGGAAGTCTTTGTTCATCAGCACGATGACGTATTCGCCGTAGGGGGTATGGATGATGCCGCCGTCGTTGCGGCAGGCGTTCATGCTGCCGCTCTTGCTGGCCACCCAGATCCGCTCCGGCTCGCCGGTCTCCTCGCAGTCCAGGTAGAACTGGGGGAAATCGTGGGTGAGCATGGTGTTGTAGTGCTGCTGGCGGAAGATGGCCAGCATCTCGGCGCTGGCCTCGGCGCTGACGAGGGTGCCCTTGGCCACCTGCGCAAACAGGGAGGCGTAATCCCGGGGCGTGGTGGTGCCCAGCTTCTCATAGCGGTCAAAGTGGAGGGGGTTGTGGAGCACGGTGTGGGCAAAGCCCAGCTCTTTGATGCAGGCGTTGATGGTCTCCAGCCCCAGATAATCAATGACCATGTTGGTGGCGATGTTATCCGAGCAAATGATCATCATGGTGGCCGTGTCTTTCACCTTGAGCTTTGCTCCCACGCCCAGAGCCCGCAGCATTCCGGAGCCGTCCACAAAGTGCTCCGGTCGATACTCGATCTCCTCGGTCAGGCTGGCCTTGCCCCGGCTGGCCTGTAAATACAGCACCGCCAGGATATAGGCCTTGATGGTGGAGGCCGTTTCAAACTCCTCGTCGGCTCCCATCTCCACGGTGTGGCCCTGCAGGTCGTCCACAAAGACGCTCATTTTGCCCTGATAGGAGTACAGCTCGGCAGCGATTCGCTTTTCCAGCGTCATATTCTGATCCATTTTGGAATATCCTCTCTTATTTTTACAGATTGTCCTCAAAGAAGCGCTGTGCGTTCCGGTAGAAAACGCGCTCCACCTCGTCCTCGGTGAAGCCCTCGCGGCGGAGCGCCTCGGCCAGCAGGGGCAGCTTGGAGCAGTCGTCCATCTCCAGCTCGCCGCCGATGCCGTCAAAATCGCTGCCCAGACCAATGATCTCAATGCCGCCCACTTTCTTAAAGTGCGCCGCGTGCTTTGCCATCAGGGCCACGGTGCTGCGGCAGAGAGACTCTTTCGGCTGGTTGTCCAGGAAGCCCGAGCAGTAGTTCAGGCCCACCAGGCCGCCCCGCTCTGCCATGGCCCGGATCATCTCATCGGTCAGGTTGCGGCAGTGGGGTGCCAGAGCGCGGCAGTTGGAGTGGCTGGCTGCAAAGGGACGGGTGCTGTGCTCGGCGATGTCCCAGAAGCCCTTATCCGAGAGGTGGCTCACATCTGCAATGATGTGCAGCCGCTCCATCTCGGCCAGGAACTCGAAGCCCTTTTCTTTCAGGCCGGTCTTCGTATTGGGCTGGCAGGGCCAGATGGTATCCGTGTCGGCTCCCGGCACCACATTGGGGCTGGCCAGCTCGTTTTCGTGGTTCCAGGTCAGGGTCATCATCCGGACGCCCAGCTCATGCATGAGCCGCAGCACGCCCAGGCTGCCCTTGCAGCAGCCGCCCTCTTCAATGGTCAGCATTCCGCTGATCTTGCCCGCCTCCGCATTCTTGCGGAGATCCCCCGGCTGATACACCGGCGCGATAAAATCGCTGTACTTTGCCATGATCCGCTTGAAGATGTCGATCTCCTCCAGCGCCGCCACCAGCGGGTCCTGCCCCGGGCGGGCCAGGTTGACAAAGGCTGCAAAGCACTGCAGCATGTAGTCACCTTTTTGCAGCTTTTTCAGGTCGATCTGTAAATCGTTTTCCGCAAAGCTCTTGGGCTGGCCTGCCTCCTCGGCATACCGCAGCTCACTGAGCGTGTCGCAATGTAAATCAAAGACTTTCATAATATCCGCCTTCCGTTCTCAAAAGATACTTCCCACCGCATTCAGACACTTGACCAGATCTTCCCGGTAGAGCGGGTCCGCCGGGTCCAGACTGTTGAGCACCACGCCGCCGCTGACCGCGGCTCCCGTGGAGTGGATATACCGCCCGCCGCCAAGGTAGAGCGCCACATGCCCCGGGAAGAAGAGGGCGTCGCCCGGCTTCTTTTCCTCAAAAGGCACCTCGTGCATGGGCCAGCCCTCCACGATGCTGGCATCCCGGTAAATGAGGACGCCGCACTGCATGTAGGCGCTGCTGACAAGGCCCGAGCAGTCAATGCCCCGGCCGGATTTGCCGCCCCAGCGGTACTCCGTGCCCATGTATTTCCTGGCCTGCTCACAGACGGCGGCACGGAACACCTCCTCGCTGCCGCCGTACCAACGGTTCAGGCTTCCTGCACCAGCTCTGCGGCGGGGATGCCTTTCTGCTTTGCCAGCGCCTCGTCAAAAGGCAGACCCTCTTCCTGCGAGAACACAGCGCTCATCTCATACCGCACCGGTTCCAGCGCCACATCCCGGACATAGCCAACGCGGCCATCCACCAGCCGCACCTTGGCCCAGCCCTTGTGGGACTCGGCCTCCTCGGGCGCTTCCGCCATCCGGCGCAGCAGGCCGCCCCGCTCCAGCTCCATCATCCGGACGCCCTGCACCTTGGGCAGGTTGAGGACATCGGTGGCCCGTCCCGCCAGGACCATCGGCTCCGCGAGGTAGTCCCGCAGGGGAGCTTCCTCGATAAACTGCAGCTCCCGGGTAAAAACATAGCCGTGGTAGCCGTAAAAGCTGACCACCTCGGCCACATCCGGGGCCAGATGGACTCCGGCCGCCGTCACGCCGCCGGGGGCAGTGCGCACCTGACAGGCCTGCCCGTAAAGCCCCTCATCGCCAATGGTGGAGACCGGCCCCGTTTCGCCCTCCTTGATGGGCTGAGGCAGATCGTAAATGGTGCCTACCGGCACGGAAAACAATGCGTATTTCATGTTTCGCTCACCTCCAGCAGCTGCAGCAGCTCGTCCGGCCGCATGGACAGGATGGCGCCATCCGCCGTCCCGGTCACGGTATCGGCCAGCGACTGCTTGGCCTGCTGCAATTCCACGATTTTTTCTTCAATGGTGTCCTGTGCAATGAGTTTATACACCTGCACCGGGTTCTGCTGCCCGATGCGGTAAGCGCGATCGGTGGCCTGATTCTGAGCCGCCACGTTCCACCACGGGTCGTAGTGGATGACGATGTCGGCCGCCGTCAGGTTGAGGCCGGTGCCGCCTGCCCGCAGCGAGATGAGGAAGACGCTCACCTCGCCGCCGTTGAACCGGCGGACCAGCTCCGCCCGCACGGGCTTGGGCGTGGAGCCCTGTAACGTGAAGTGGCTGATGCCCTCTTCGTCCAGCCGTTTGGCCAGCAGCTCCAGCATGGAGGTAAACTGGCTGAACAGCAGGATACGGTGTCCGCCCTCCACAGCGGAGGCCACCAGTTCGATGCAGGCATCCAGCTTGGCGCTGCCGCCCTCCCAGCCGTCCACGATGAGGCGGGGGTCACAGCAGATCTCCCGCAGCCGCATGAGAACGGCGAACACCGCCATTTTGTCCTCCGGCTTTGCCGCCTGCAGCTTGTCCCGGGCGTCCACCACCGCTGCCAGATAGAGCTTTCGCTGCTCCTCCTCCAGCTCAATGCGGTGGATGTTCTCGGTCTTGGGGGGCAGCTCTTTCAGCACGTCGGCTTTCATCCGGCGGAGGAGGAACGGCCCGGTCAGCTGGTTCAGCCGGCGGGCGGCAGCCTTGTCGTCCTCCTGCACGATGGGCTTTTCAAACCGGGTGCAGAAGCTCTTATAAGGCGGCAGATAGCCCGGCATCAGGAACGAGAAGATGCTCCACAGCTCTCCCAGCCGGTTTTCTACCGGGGTGCCCGTCAGTGCAAACCGCACCCGGCTGTTGATCTGGCAGGCAGCCTTGTATTTCTGGGTGGTGTGGTTCTTGATGGCCTGGGCCTCATCCAGGATGCAGGCGTAAAACGCCTGCCCGGCGTACAACTCTTCATCCCGCCGGAGCAGGTCGTAACTGGTCACCACCACATCGGCGCTGCCCCACTGTTTTGCCAGCGCGGCCCGGTGGGCGGCGTCGCCGTCCACGACCAGGCAGTGTAATTCCGGCGTGAACTTCTGGCATTCCTCGGCCCAGTTGAGCACCAGCGACGCCGGGCAGACGATGAGGCTGGGCAGAACGCCCTCGTCTTTCGGTTTGCCGGGCCGTTCCTGCCCGTTTTCTTTCATGGCCAGCAGGTAGCTCAGCACCTGCACCGTCTTGCCCAGGCCCATATCGTCTGCCAGGATGCCGCCCATGCCGTAGCCATCCAGCGTCCGCAGCCAGCGGTAGCCGTCCCGCTGGTATTTTCGCAATACTTTTTGTAAGGATGCAGGCGGAGTATACTCACTGTCTTTCACCGCATGGAAGCTCCGGCTGATCCGCCGGAACGCGTCGTCCCGGTTGAAGCGGATGCCGTTCTGGCCCGAGAGGGCCCAGTCCAGGCTGGGAGCCCGGTACAACGGCAGCTGAGTGTGGCCCTGCCCGAGCTTCGCGCCCGAGAGTTCCAGCGTCTCGTTCAGCTCGTCCAACCCCTCCAGCGAGTCGTCCAGCCGGAGCAGCCGCCCGTCTTTCAGGCGGTGATACCGCTTTTTCTGGTGGAGAGATTTGAGCAAGGCCCGCAGCTCCCCCACCGGGAACTCCCCGGTGTCCACTTCCAGGTCCAGCACGCTCCCATGCACCGACACACCCACCGCAATCTTGGGCGGGGCGGCCTGCAGATTGCGGAATGCATCGCTCAGGTAGACCTCCCCCTCTGTCAGCAGGGCAGGCACGCCCTCTTCCAGAAAGGTGTAGACCATTTCTTCGTCGTCGGTGCTGTACTGGGCGGCATTGCCGTCCACGCCGGGCTGCAAGTAGGTTCCCAGCAGCCGCGCGGCCCGCTTTTCGGCCCTGGCATCCCGCAGCAGGCCACTCGGGGCCGGGGCAAAGGGTGTCACTTTTTCCTCCCCGTACAAAAACTCGGCGTGGGCCGAGACGGCTCCCATCCGGGGCGCGTCCAGATAAAACTGCACCACCGGTTCCAACGGAATTTGATTCAGCAGCAGCCGCTCCGGATCCTCGATGGTCACGTTCCGGCCCAACTCCGGCAGGACAAAACTGCAAAAATCCGCTGCATCCTGTGTCGTGAAAAACAGGCTGCTGCCGCACAGCGTCTTGAGGGCCGGTAAAACGCGCCCGCTCTGGACACGGTCCAGCTTCCAGAGCGTTTCGTCGCTGAACAGGTAATCATGGTCCAGCCCTGCCACAAACCCCAGCGAGGGCGTTACACTGACCTGCACGCCGCCCCGGCGCTTTTCCACCTGCATGGTCAGGGCGGGCAGACCCGTTTTTAAGGCATAACCGCCCACCTGCCCCGTCGGCTCATAGAGATGGACCAGCTCGTCCAGCCCCTCGCCGCTCAGGGCCATGCCGCCTGCCACCGGGCTCCTGGCCGCTGTGGCGTAGCCGCGCAGCTTCTGGAGGTTTTGCTCCAGACTTTCCCGCACGCTCTGCTGGCGGCGCAGCACGGCCAATAGCTGCTGTGCCTCCGGGGCAAAGGCCTCTTTCCGGTGCAGAAAGGTCAGCGCTTTGCCGTAGCTCACCACCCGGCCCTGTTCTACAGCGTTCAGCAAGTCCGGGATGCTCTTGACGAGGTACTGCCGCCCGCCATCCGAAATACGGAGCCGCAGCCAGGGCTGCTCCCCGGAGAGCAGGGTCAGTTCCGGTTCCAGCTCGGCAAACTCCCGGCGCTGCCCCTCTTCGGGTGCAGGGAGCGGCAGCTCAGCCAGTGTATTTTCCTGATAGGTCCGCAGCAGCTGACGGGCGGCGGCATCCGTTTCCGGCTCATCGCCCCGCCATTTCTTTCCAAAAAGCATTTCCAGGCTGGAAGCATAGCTGTCTTTCCGGGCAGCACTCTCCTGCGCAAACTCTGTTCCCCGCACCACGCCCGGGATATTGTTCAGCTGGGTTTTCTGCGCAGGCTCCACCGCGGCAGGCTGCGTTTTGCCCTCTTCATCCAGCATCAAAAGGGCACCGATGTGCTTACAGCAGGGGCCCTCGCCGTTTTCGTTATACGGGCAGGTACAGCTGGCGCTCACAAAGCTGCCGTTTTCCCGCAGCCAGGCCTGCGTATGGTAGCGGTTTCGCCCGCCGCCGCGCACGTCGGCCGTCAGATGCCGCACGCCGTTTTCGCTGGTCTCACAGTCCAGGCCTTCCACCCGGTCCAGATACGCCTTGGCCCGCGCAAAGATGGTACTGCCCAGCAGATAGCGGATCTCTTCCATGTCCATGCCCGTTTCCTCCCTCTGCAATGCTCTATTGGTTAAGCATACCTCACCCATCGGCCAGATGCAAGGGATTTGGAGAAAAAATCCGCTGCCTCCATTGAAGAAGCAGCGGAAAGATTTTGCTTGGTGCGCTTGGCGTAAGTCAACGCTCTACATAGATTTTATAAACATGCTCGATCTGATAGGGATCTCCCATCAGGGTGTTTCCATCGCTGAGGATGACCAGCACATCCCCGGCTGAAACCGCAGTCAGGTTCATTTTTTCTTCCGCCCTGGTCCGCAATTTCTCAGAAACCTTGCTGAACCAATAACGGCTTCCATTTTCATCCACCGCCATCAGCGTATCCTGTTCCAGGTCAGTTTTTAGAACTTTCAGCTCTGTCCGATAACTTCCGAATGCAAAGAGCTCTTCGATCTTCTGATATCCCTCATGTCCCCTGCCCTCTTTCGGAGCAAAGTACATCTTTTTTCCATTTACCAGACAAATATTGCGGTTCTCATAAAATGTCAGGGTCAGCTTTACTTCCGCCTCCCCTGCTTCTGTCTCGTTTCCATAGCGGAGCGTCACACTTTTTTCGCCTGCATCAAAAGTTTCCTGATCAAGGCACGGCAAATAGAGTGCACTGTCCAGATAATTCCGGACATTCTGATATAAAATCGTAAAACAGCCTGCCCGATAATCGTTTTTCTCTGTTATTCCCCGCAATGTCACTGTTAACTCATCAGCCTGAAAGAGCTCACTTGTCTGGATCGGTTCTGTGATATTCTGGTGGCGATAAAACAGCAATGCTACCAGCGCAACACTCAGGAGCAGCAATACAGCAGCCATACCATAAGCAATGCCTCGTATTTTTGTTGATTTCCAGCCGATTCCAAAAAATGCGAGGCCCGCAGCGGTCAAAAGCATGCAAAATATCCAGCCCATTTCTCATGCTCCTTTCACGTATTTTTTCCATTATATCGGATTTTTCCGGAAAGCACAATCGGTGCAGCGGAGAATACAAACAAAAAGCCCCTGAGAGAGATCTCTCAGGGGCTTTCATTCAAGTCGGCGACTACCTATTTTCACGCGCCGTTTCCAGCGAACTATCTTGGGCACGAGTGAGCTTAACTTCTGTGTTCGGAATGGGAACAGGTGGAACCTCACCGTCATCGTCACCGACCATATGACTGACCAAGTATAACACACCGTGTTATCTTTGTCCAGTGTTTCTTAGAAGGACGTGCCTTCAAAACTGAATAATCACTGCTCACATTTTTTCGTTGACTCTTGAGAGTCTCAAGCGAATTGTGGTCAAGCCCTCGAT
>NZ_QTVP01000008.1:0-107723 GCF_003460645.1 Faecalibacterium sp. OF04-11AC
GCAACGATGACCGTTTTCTCGATCTTGACGTTGTGGATGGCGCGGCGGATAAAAGTGGAGAGGGAGAGATTCAGGAGTTTGCAAGTGAGTTCCAGTGACGCTTTTTCCTCCGCTGTCACACGGAACTTGATGACGTGCGTTTTGTTGTTCGGCGTGTCGTGGCGCTGGGAATTGCTAGGAATCGGTTGAACATTCGTTTTGGTCATTGTACCTCCTGTCTGTTCGATAACTCCTCGGTGAAGTTATGTAAAGCACGACACGCCGTTGCTGTTCGCACCGTCAGGTGCGAACCATGAGCAGGGTTTGGGGCAGGCACGCCCCAACAAGATCACTTGGAAAACTCGCAAGAGTTTGAGAAGTGAAGTCCCGGATGGACAGAACATTTTCAAGAATTGAAAATTTGTGGCCACGGGACGGTTCTTGCCCTCTACCGCTACGCTCAAAACGTATTTTTAACAAACGTTTCCGAATTGTTAAGACGCAAAAATAAGTAGAGAGTTCCGCTGCTCGTGTATGTTGATCACCGTTTGCTCCGAACGAAGTTCCTGCCCCTGTTTGTACAGCGGCGTTGTCTGGCTCGCTCACGGAAAGTGTGAGGTCATGGCACGGTATCACGTTCAGACGGCTTATGAAGGATTCAAGGTACAGTATGAAGAAAGCCGGACGCAGTGCGGACACTATAACCTGCTTCTTTCAAGCACAAGAATAACACTTTGCGGTTGTGCAGTCAACAACCAAAAACAAATTTTGGAAGATTGAACAACTACATAAGATTTTATTTGTGAAAAAGAAAAATACCGCCCATGCAGCGCAGCGATGGATTTTGTCGGGTGAATCGGCGGCAAAATGAATCGGGTGTGTTGCGGGGCGGTACGTTCTTTCTGGGCAATCATCCGCTGAAAGTGGTGGTTATCACGGTGAGAACCACCACTTTTCGGCAGGATTTGGAATAAAGGGTATCATGGAAGCGTAGGTGCGTCAATATGGTTTTGCAAAATTTATCACGGTAAAGTGGCGATAGTAGGTGGTGTATAATTGCGCCCTTGTCTCCGTCAAGGGTTTTCGCCCTCGTCCGCTTCCTGCGTTTCTCTCCGGCTCTCAATCAGCAGATTCAGCTTCTTTTGAACCGCTTCGCTCTGGAAGATGAAGGTCAGCGGCTCCATCACATCCTCATCGGTCAGGACGGTCGGCTCTTTCAAAAAGATCTCCAACATTCCGGCACGAGTGCAAAGCCGATGGGTTCTCTCGCTTCTGGTCAACCGTTTCAGCTCGCTCTGCAATCGCTTCTCCTTGTGCTTGGCTACCCAACACAATTCCCGGACAGTGAAATACCGTCCGGGAATTTCTGCGTTTACGGCTCAGATGGACTGTCCATTGGTGGCGGCAACTTCACCGTACCAGAATGCGCTGTCTTTCGGGATGCGCTGCCCGGTGGCGTAATCCACATACACCAGACCGAACCGCTCCCGGTAGCCGCTGTGCCACTCGAAGTTGTCCAGCAGACTCCACTGGAAATATCCCCGCACATCTGCACCGGCATGGATGCCCTCCGACAGCTTTTCCAGATACCGTGCCAGAAAATCGATGCGGTCTGCATCGTGCACCTTGCCGTCCCGGTAGACCTTATCCGTACAGGACAAGCCGTTTTCGGTGATGAACATGGGCAGACCGTACCGCTCCTGCATCTGGCGGGGACCCCAGTTCAGGCATTCCGGCTCCACCGGCCAGTTCATGGCGGTATGGGCGTACCCGGCGGGGCGCTCTACATAGCTGGGACCGTTTTCGCCCATCTGCGCCGGGGCAGCGTTGTAGATGTTCAGCCCCACCATGTCCGGCTTGCCCAGAGGCAGGGCATCGTTGATGTACTGCGGCACAGCGGCGATGCTGGCGGCAAGTCTCGGTCCGCAGATGTCCGGTTCCGGCCAACGGCCCAGACAGACCGGGTCCAGTGCCATGGTGTGGGTGAAGGCCCAGTCGTCATCCGGGCAGGCGAAGGTCAGGACCCGGGCAGCGTCCACGTCTGTTTTTGCCTCCGACACCGGATAGCAGATGCGGCCGGTGGAAACAAAGCCCACCTTGTTTTCCGGGTCTGCATGGCGCAGCTCCTGTGCGGCAAGGCAGTGGGCGTAGATAACGTTCCGCCAGCAGGTAAACTGACCTTCCAGCGGCAGTTTCAGACCCGGGGCGTGCTCTCCGGTGCCGTAGCCCATTTTTACGATGCAGGCAGGCTCGTTGAAGGTGAACCACTGATGTACCCGGCCTTTGAAGTGCTCTGCCATCTTTGCGGCATAGCTTGCAAACGCGCGTGCCGTTTCCTCACTGCGCCAGCCGCCCTTTTCTTCCAGCGCCTGGGGCAGGTCCCAGTGATACAAAGTTACATAAGGCTCGATCCCGGCTTCCAGCAAGGCATCCACAAGGGTATCGTAATAGGCAAAGCCTTCCTCGTTCCAGTCTGTGCCGCCGTTGGGGGCAATGCGGGTCCATGCCACGGAAAAGCGGTAGGCTTTCAGGTGCATGGACTGCAGCAGTGCAAGGTCCTCTTTCCAGCGGTGGTAGCTGTCGCAGGCAACGTCACTGGTCTCGCCCCGGTAGGTGCAGCCCGGTGTGTGGGAAAAAACATCCCAGATGCTCAGTCCCTTACCGCCCTCTGTGGCACCGCCTTCGATCTGATAGGCCGCTGTTGCAGCACCCCAGACAAATTCTTTTGGAAATTCAGCCATAATAGTTTTCCTTTCTGTCATTCAAACTTGTGTGCACAGGCATTCCACTGTCATGGTAACGTTAAAGCAAAAGACCAGAGTTGTAAAGCCTTTTGACTAAATAACTCTGGTCTTTTTGTTGGGCTTGTGCAACAGCCCCATTGCATTTTCACAGGAGGGGCTTTGGCGCCGGTCGTAATTTCAGCCCTTGACGCCGCCCAGAGCCACGCCGCGGACGATGAACTTGGACAGCAGCAGGTAGACGATGATGACCGGCAGAATGGCGATGGCTACCATCATGTACACCTTGCCCATATCGAACTTCAGGAAGTCCGCGCTGCGCAGCTGGGCGATCAGGATGGGCAGGGTCTTTTTGTCGGCGGTGTCCAGTACAAGCGCCGGAATGAAGTAGTTGTTCCAGCTTGCCACGAAGGAGAAGATAGCCTGCACAGCCAGCGCCGGCTTCATGATGGGCAGCACGATCTTATTAAAGGTATAAAATTCGCCTGCGCCGTCAATGCGGGCAGCCTCCACGATCTCCATGGGAAGGGAGGCATCCAGATACTGCTTCATGAAGAAGAACACGGTGGGTGCCGCAATGCTGGGAACGATCAGAGGGATGAAGCTGTTTTTCAGCCCCATCTTGGAGATCAACTGCAGAAAGCCCAGTGCGGACACCTGTGTGGGCATGGTCATGATGAGCAAAATCAGAGCAAAGGCGGCCTTTTTGAACTTGAAGTTATAGGCGTAGATGCCGTAAGCCGTCAGTGCCGAGAAGTAAACGCTGAGCGCTGCCGAGCAGGCGGACACCAGCAGGCTGTTGCGGATACCGCTCATCACGGGGATGTTGGCATCCGTAAGCACGTTGCGGAGGTTTGTGACGATGGACTTGCCCGGCACAAGCGAGAACCCCTTCTGGATCTCGAAATGGGTGCGGGTGGAGTTGATGACCAGCACATAGAAGAAGAACAGGCACAGAAAGCTGATCAGCACCAGCACCAGATAGCACCATGCACGGCGGGCGGTCAGGATCGCCTTTTCGGACTGGTTTTTAGGCGTATGTGCCATACTTATTTCCCTCCTTTGGCAGCAGCCTTTTTGGTTGCCTTCAGTTCCTTGCGCTGCGCCTTTGTCAGGCCGTCATCCTCCTTGGTCAGCGAGAAGTACACGATGACGCACAGCACCGCACACACAAGGAACAGCACCACAGACACCGCACCCGCCATGCCGTAGTTCTTGCTGAACAGGTGGTTATTCAGGTACATGATCATGGTGGTGGATGTGCGGTCGGGGCCGCCCTTACCGTTGGTCAGGATCTGCGGCACATCGAACATCTGCAGGCCGCCGATCATGGAGGTGATCATGACATAGACCAGAATGGGACGGATGAGCGGCAGGGTGATCTTCCAGAACATCTGGTTCGGGGTGCAGCCGTCCAGCTCCGCAGCCTCGTACAGGGTGGGGTCCACACCCATGATGGCTGCCATCAGCATGATGGTGGTGTTGCCAAACCACATCAGGAAGTTCATCAGGCCCACAAGACCACGGTTGCCCCACACGGTATTCAAAAAGCTGATGGGTGTCTTGATCCAGCCCATGCTCAGCAGCACCGCGTTCACCGGGCCGTTATCCGAGAACAGGGCGAAGAACAGCATGGCGAAGGCCGAAGCCATGATCAGGTTGGGCATATAGATGACCGTCTTGAAGAAGGTCTGCCCCTTCAGCTTCAGCCGCAGGTCGGTGAACCATGCCGCCAGCAGCAGCGAGACGATGATCTGCGGGACGAAACCGATGATCCACAGGATCAGCGTGTTGCCAAAATACTTGGGCAGGTCGGTGGCTAACAGGGTGATGTAGTTTTTCAGGCCCACAAAATTGGGTCCGATGATCTTCAGGCCGCTGCGGTAATACTCAAAAAAGCTGTAATAGATGGTGGATGCCAGAGGGACCAGCTGGAATACCGCGAAGATGATAAAGAACGGTGCAATGAAGATATAGCCCCATTTCGCGTAGCTGATCGACCCTTTCTTTTTTGTTTTCTCTCCCATGAGATCCTCCCTCCTGCCGGGTCACAGCAAAAGCAAAGGGGCGGGCGAGATACGCCGCCCGCCCCTTTGCTTTGATTTTCAGTTCGGAGTAAAACCGCTTATGCGGGCCAGACCACCTCGGTCAGCTCGGGGTACTTCTCCTTGATGGCGGTCTCGAAGTTTGCCTTGGCGGCATCCTCCTTCACGTTGCCGGTGAAGTAATCCTTGAAGGCGGTCTGGAAGCTCTCGTTCAGGCCCTGATCGTAGGGGCCGGCGTTGGACATATCGATCTTGGCTGCAGCCTCTGCAAACAGCGCGATGTGGTTCTGGCCACCGAGGAAGTCGGACTTGAAATCGCTGTTGGCAATCTCGTTCATAGCCTTCTCGTTGTTGGTGTAGTCCTGCGTATCCATGGTGATCTGCTTCATGATGGCTTCATCGCAGGTCAGTTTCAGCATGACGTCCTTGATGGTCTCAAGGTTGTCGCTGCCGGCTGCGCCGCAGATCCAGGTTCCGCCCCAGTAGTAGGGCTGAGGGCCTTCGCACACAGCGTAGTCGCCGTAGATGCCGTTTCCAACCTCTTCCTTGCCACCCTCGGAGGTAGGCGTTGCCAGAGAGTTGCCCAGCAGGGTGAAGTTGATGCCCCAAGTGGAGTAGAAGAAGCCGAACACCTTACCGGTGGGGCCCTGATCGGAAGCCCACTGGCTGTCCCACAGGCTGGACTTGTTGTTGTAGCCCTTGTCTGTATACTCCTTGGTCTGGTCCACCCACTTCATCAGGTTGGGATCGACGGTAACGGTAGTGCCGCTGACCCAAGGTGCGGACACGTTATTGGAGAAGGTGCGATAAGCATCGTCAAAGCCGGACAGCATCTTGTAGCCCTTGGCAGCAGCCTTGGCCGCTACATCGTTGAACTTATCCCAGTCGGACAGGCAGCTCTGCACCTCGGTGGGGTCGTCGGTGCCCAGCACTGCCTTTGCAATACTGCGGCGGTATGCAAACAGACCCGGCGTTGCCTGCCATGTAGTGCCGCGCTGGCTGCCGTCCACCGAAACGATATCCTTGGTGTACTGGTACTGCCCGGCCAGATCGGAGTCGGTCAGACCGATATCCTTCTTGACATCTAGAACGTAGTCGGAGTCCACATACTTCAGGGCGTAGTCAGCCTCGATCAGGAAGATATCGATCTTGCTGTCATCGGCGGCGGAATCCTGATTCAGCAGCGCCTCGTCCAGCTTGTTCTGGTAGTTGTTGTTCTCGTTGGCGTTGATGGTCCACTTTACAAGGGTGCCGTCCTTCAGGGTGGTGGTAGACTTGTCGGCTGCGATCTCCTTGACCTCGGGGTAGTAGTCGTTGAAGCGGCTCTGGAATTCATCGTTCCAGCACCAGATATTCAGCACCTTGCCCTCTGCGGAAGCAGGCGCATCGGAAGCGGCTGCAGAGGATGCGGGAGCGGAGGAAGCAGCAGCACTGGTAGAAGAGCTGCCGCCGCAGGCTGCCAGAGCAGCACCGATCGTCACGACACCGGAAGCGAGCAGGAAATTACGACGAGAGATCTTTTTCATAAGGGTAAACCTCCTTCATGGTTTTCCATCAAATAAAAATCATTCTCAAAAAACTCCGCGCTGGGAGTTGTGGGCCTTTGTCAAAGGATGCGGACGGAGCCGCCGTCCAGCAGCTTGCCGGACACCCGAATCTGCTCCGGCAGGGTCACACGCGGATGCTCGATCAGCTCGATCAGCTTATCCGCCGCCAGCCTGCCAAGGGCTTTGGTGTTCTGCTGGTAGGTCACCAGCGAGGGTTTGACCACCCGAGAGAGATAGATGCCATCGTATCCCATCACTGAGATATCCTCCGGGATGCTCAAGCCCGCCTCGGCCAGGGCGTTGTAGCCGCCCAGTGCGGAAAAGTCATCCGGGAAGATGATGCAGGTGGGGCGCTGCGGCAGCGCCAGCAACGCCCGGGTCTCTTCAGCGCAGCGATCCACGTCGTGGTACACGCCGCAGCGGACGTACTGCTCCGGCACCTTCAACCCCAGCTCCTCGCAGGCCTGATAGAAGCCTGCCAGACGGTTCTCGGTAACGGCGGTCTTTTCGCCATGGATAAAGGCGATGCGCCGATGTCCGCAGGCCCATGCCTGCTGCACCAAGGCCTTTGTGCCCACCACGTTGTCCGAAAGGATCGCCATCCGGTTGTTGAACACATGGTCGATGGTCACCACCGGCACATCGCCGTTGACCAACTCCACCACTTGCGGATCGTAAAAGTTCACACAGGCGATCACCACGCCGTCCACACCCCGGTAGTGGCAATGCTCCAGATAGCTCATGGATCTGCCGCTGATGTTGTGGTTGATAAAGGTGATATCATAGCCGCGCTTTTCTGCTTCAACCTTGAAACTGTCCAGCACTGCGGAGAAGTACTCGTGGGTCAGGCCGCTCTGTTTTTCATCCACAAACAGAACGCCAAGGTTGTAGGTGCGGTTGGTCTTCAGCGCCCGAGCCGCTGCATTGGGCAGGTAGCCCATGCGGCGGGCCGCTGCGTGGATCCGCTCCCGCGTAGCCTGAGCAATGTCCGGCTGGTCGTTCAAAGCTTTACTGACAGTTGCGACGGATACGCCGCACTCTTTTGCCAGATCCTTCAGGGATGGCATTTTGTAGCCTCCTTCCGATGAAAGGAGCTGCGGGATGTTTCTCGCAAGTCACTTAATCGTTTTCGCAACTTCAATATAGCGCATTCTGCACCAAAAATCAAGCGCTAATGTAAAAGTTTTAGTCTAACTGCATCACTTTCGGCATTTTGTTCCAATGCGACCTGTAGAAATTGTGCATCTCGATTTACTTTCGTTACATTTCGATTAAAACCGAAAAAATTTCGTTGCAGTTTCGTTATGTTTTTCGGTGAAAAAGGTCGTATGTATATATTACTTTTAAAATGGGGTTTCGGGGCTTTGGTTCTGTACTCTGCCGGTGTGCACGCCCCAAAATTACGCCAAAAACTACCGGGACTTCGCAGATTATTTTTAAAAATCTTCCCGGATTTTTGCAAAAAGCCCTTGCATTTTTTTGCGAGATACGGTATGCTTAACGTGATAAGATTGCTTCTTTCACAGTGCCTTAATCGTTTTCGCCCATCGATGTGCTGCCCACCCTACAAGGCGCAGTTTTAAGGAGGAAGCATTATGAAGTTCGGATATTTTGATGACCGGAACAAGGAATACGTCATCACCACCCCGCAGACGCCCCTGCCCTGGATCAACTACCTTGGCAGCGAGGACTTCTTCAGTCTGGTCTCCAACACGGCGGGCGGTTACAGCTTTTACCGGGATGCTCGGATGCGCCGCCTGACCCGCTACCGCTACAATAACTCTCCGCTGGACATGGACGGTCACCGCATCTACATCAAGGACGGCGACACCGTGTGGAACCCGGGTTGGCAGCCCACCAAGACCCCGCTGGACAGTTACAGCTGCCGCCACGGTCTGGGCTACACCGTTGTGGAGGGCAAAAAGGACGGTGTGACCGCCCGGCAGGAGTTGTTCGTCCCCAAGGGCGACGCCTGCGAGCTGGATCGGGTGACGGTGTGCAACGAAAGCGCCGCCGTCAAGGAGCTGGACCTGTTCAGCTATGTAGAGTTCTGCCTGTGGGATGCCGTGGACGACAGCTCCAACTTCCAGCGCAACTACTCCACTGGCGAGGTGGAGGTGGAAGGCAGCGTCATCTACCACAAGACCGAGTACCGCGAACGCCGCAACCACTACGCCGTTTTCTGGGCAAACTGCCCGGTGGACAGCTTCGACACCACCCGGGATGCCTTCTGCGGGGTATACGGCGGCCCGGCAGACCCGCAAGCCGTCCGCGCCGGGCACTGTTCCGGCAGCATTGCTCACGGCTGGGCACCGGTGGGTGCGCTGCACATCCACCTGAGCCTTGCTCCCGGCGAAAGCCGCAGCATCCTGTTCGGTCTGGGCTACATCGAAAACCCGCAGCAGGAAAAGTTCATCGCGCCGGGTGTCATCAACAAGACCCGCGCCCACGCCATGATGGCGCGCTACGCCACCGACGCACAGATCGATGCCGCCCGCATCGCCCTGCGCACCCACTGGGAGGAGCTGCTGTCCACCTACCATCTGGAATCCGGCGAGGAAAAGCTGAACCGCATGGTCAATATCTGGCATCAGTACCAGTGCATGGTCACCTTTAACATGAGCCGCTCTGCCAGCTATTACGAAAGCGGCACCGGACGCGGCATGGGCTTCCGGGACAGCTGTCAGGATCTTTTGGGCTTTGTGCACATCATCCCCTCCCGTGCCCGGGAGCGCATTCTGGATATCGCCGCCACCCAGTTCGAGGACGGCAGCGCCTACCACCAGTACCAGCCCCTGACCAAAAAGGGCAATCGGGACATCGGCACCGGCTTCAACGATGATCCGCTGTGGCTCATTGCCGGTACCGCCGCCTACCTGCGGGAGACCGGCGACTGGTCCATTCTGGAGGAGCAGGTTCCCTTTGACAACGATGCCGCCAAGGCGCAGCCCCTGATGGAGCACCTGCGCCGCAGCTTCAACTTTACCTGCACCCATCTGGTCCCCACGGTCTGCCGCTCATCGGGCGTGCGGACTGGAACGACTGCCTGAACCTGAACTGCTTCTCCGAGCACCCGGGCGAGAGTTTCCAGATCACCGGGCCCAGCGAGGGTCCTGTGGCGGAGAGCGTGTTCATTGCGGGCATGTTCGTTAAGTACGGCCACGAATACGCCGAGCTGTGCGACCATCTGGGCCTTGACACCGAGCTTCCGCCGCCCGCCAGAGCATTGACGCGGTGGAGCAGGCCGTCCTGACTGCAGGCTGGGATGGCGCGTGGTTCCGCCGTGCCTACGATGCTTTCGGCAACCCCATCGGCAGCAAGGAGTGCGCCGAGGGTCAGATCTTTATCGAGCCACAGGGCATGTGCGTCATGGCGGGCATCGGCAGGGAGACCGGACAGGCCGCGCAGGCGCTTGCCAGCGTGGAGGAGCGGCTGGACACCAAATACGGTGTGGTGCTGCTGCAGCCCGCCTACACCGGCTATCAGCTGAATCTGGCGAGATCTCCAGCTATCCTCCGGGATACAAGGAGAACGCCGGTATCTTCTGCCACAACAACCCGTGGATCAGCTGCGCCGAGGCAACGCTGGGTCACGGCGACCGCGCCTTTGCGGTCTACCGCAAGACCTGCCCCGCCTACATCGAGGACATCTCTGAGATCCACCGCACCGAACCCTACGTTTACAGCCAGATGGTGGCAGGCAAGGACGCCCCCACCTTCGGCGAAGCCAAAAACAGCTGGCTGACCGGCACGGCAGCATGGACCTTCTTCAACATCAGTCAGTACATTCTGGGCATCCAGCCCACCTTGGACGGCCTGCGGGTGGACCCCTGCATCCCCCACACCCTGACCGGCTACACGGTCACCCGCCGCTTCCGTGGCGCAGAGTATCGCATCACGGTGGACAACGCCGCCGGGGTTCAGCACGGCGTCAAGGCGGTTACCGTAGACGGCAAGGCCATCTGCGGCAATGTGCTGCCGCTGGCTGCCGCCGGGACCGAGGTAACGGTGCAGGTAACTATGGGTTAAACCGACTTTTTCTGCTTCCTCATATTATTCTCCTTTTCATAACCAACGCGCCGCGCACGCCCCCCCCCTGCACGGCGGCGTTGGTTTCACAGCTTATCCGACCGTACAACGATCAAAAATGCGCTCCGCGTTGCTCTGCGCATAGATAGCGGAATTATTATTTTAATTTGCATGGGGCTGTTGCACAAGCCCAACAAAAAGGCCAGAGTTATTTAGCCAAAAGGCTTTACAACTCTGGTCTTTTGCTTTAACGTTAACAGTGCAAAAATGAAACGGATAAAGCAAGAACAGCATATCGAAATTGAGGAGAAAAGTCAACAGTTAAAATTTCGAATCTTCGTAGTCTCCACTTTCACATAGGCATCATCAGGCACCTTGGGGAGATACATCATCAGGAAATCAACATCCTGCTGGATTCGCCGGACGGCAGCTTCCAGTGCAGCATAGTTGATTCCGTAGATTCGTTTCTGCGGAGCAGGGCGGTCCTCCGGGTGCAGAATCTCGTGCACGATCTGCTTGCGGTTCGAAAAATCGGCTCTGGCAAGGAGGTGCATTGATATTTACGACATGACGCAGGCGGTGGAGGATGGCGCAACGCGCCCTGTCTACTACGAAAGCCGCGTCATCAAGCTGCATCTGGATAAGGACACGCTGGCTCTGATTGATGCGACTTATGACGCATTGGAGCAGCAATCGGACACAGCGACCATTGAAAAAAGCAAGAAAATGTTGGGACAGATGGAAAGCGTGTTGGGCGCAGATTCTACGGTGCAATCGCTGTGCGAGGATATTGTCACCCACTACGAAAAATACCGTGCCAACCTGCTGACCGGTAAGGCGATGATTGTTGCCTATTCGCGCCCGATTGCCATGAAAATCTACCGGAAGCTGCTGGAACTGCGTCCGGCATGGAAAGAGAAAATCGGTGTGGTCATGACCAGCGGTAACAACGACCCGGAGGACTGGAAAGCGATTATTGGGACAAAATCGCACAAGGAGGAACTGGCGCGAAAGTTCAAAGATAACGATGATCCAATGAAGATCGCTATCGTGGTGGATATGTGGCTGACCGGTTTTGATGTTCCCTCGCTGGCGACAATGTACATCTACAAGCCGATGCACGGTTATAATCTGATGCAGGCGATTGCTCGTGTGAACCGTGTGTTCAAGGACAAAGAGGGCGGCTTGATCGTGGACTATGTGGGCATTGCATCTGCCCTCAAAGCTGCCATGAAGGAATATACCAAGCGCGACCAGTCCCGGTATGGCGATATGGATATTTCCAAAGTTGCATATCCGAAGTTTCAGGAAAAGCTTCAGGTGTGCAAGGATTTGTTGCACGGGTTTGATTTCAGCAGTTTTATTGACGGTTCGCCGCTGGTTATGGCAAAGCTGGTAACGGGTGGTGTGAACTTTGTGCTGGATGCCAAAGCACCCAAGCGCAAGGACTTGTTCCTGCGAGAAGCAATGCTGCTGAAACAGTCGCACTCCCTGTGCTCCAGCATGACCACAGAACAGGAGCGTCATGAAGCCGCCTACATGGAAGCTGTGCGTTCTACCGTGGTGAAAATTACTTACGGCGGCAGCGGCGGAAAGACGCTCTCGCTGAAAGAAATCAACACTCAAATCAATGAACTTCTGAAAGCGAGTATCCAGAGCCAAGGTGTAATCAGTCTGTTTGACAGCAAGCAGGCAGATGAAAATATCAGCTTGTTTGACCCGGCGGTATTGGACGAAATATCAAAAATGAAAGAAAAGAACATCGCTGTGGAAATTTTGAAAAAGTTGATGGCAGAACAGGTATCACTTTACAAGCGGACAAATGTTGTGCAGTCGCAGAAGTTCTCGGAGAAAATTGCGCAGCTGATGAACTCCTATTACAATGGGCTGATTACAAACGAGGAAGTTATCAAGGAACTTCTGAAAACGGCACAGGAAATCACAGAGTTGTACAATAATGGTGAGAAACTGGGGCTGACGCAGGAAGAGCTGGCGTTTTACGATGCTCTGACCAAGCCGGAGAACATCAAAGATTTTTACCAGAACAACGAACTGATCGACCTTACCAGAGAACTAACCGAGATGCTGCGTAAAAATCGGACGATAGACTGGCAGAAAAAAGAAACAGCGCGTGCCAGTATGCGGAAGATGGTGAAGCATCTTCTGAAAAAGTATAAGTATCCCCCGGAAGATTACGACACAGCAATCAGCACGGTTATCAGCCAGTGCGAGATGTGGACAGATAACATGACAGCGTAAAATGCGAGAAATATTGTTGATTTCCTCTTGACAATACACAGTCCAGCTCTTAAAATGATTTTAGAGAATACTATTATTGAAAATACGAAAGGCTGCTTTATGGGAAAGATGATTTTAGACGACCTCCACAAGCGTCTGGAACGGCTGGACGAAGATGCCGACCTGATGATCGACAACGACGACCGTTACCAGATGGTAATTGTTGGCGGAAGTGCGTTTATTCTGCTGGGCAAGCTGACCCGTGCCACCCATGACATTGATGCCTTGAGCGTCCCGAAAGAGCTGTACGGACTACTTGGCAAGTACGACATCAACACGGATGTGGAAGCCTATATTGATAATTTTCCGTACAACTTCCAAGATCGGCTTCAGCCGCTGCCTTTCGGTGGTACAAAGGTACAGTTCTACACACCCAGTCTGGAAGATCTGGTAATCGCAAAGCTCTGCTCTTTCCGTGACACTGACAAGGCAGACGTAGAGAGCGAGGCTGTGCGGAACTCTTTGGACTGGAATTTGCTGGAACACCTTGCAACCGATGAGGATGAGCTGAAAGCCAGCATTTTGAACGACTGGCGGTATCGAGATTTTTATATCCGTTATCAGGAGTATGTGGAGAGGTGGAGACCGTGAGAAAGCTGACATTTGAAGGCTTTTTGAAGCAGTATGTGGTAGAACTTTCCGGGGTTCAGACGGCAAGTGTCCATAAGCTGGCAGATTGCATGACAGAAAATCCCCGCCTGAAAGAGCCACTGTATCTCTATGCGCTGGCCTTTGATAAAGTGGATTTGTTGCTCCGCTATACCGTAAACAGGGCTGTTGCTGCGGAGTATGAGCAGCTTTCCAATCGCTATTCGCTGGCGCAAATGCTGCTGCTTCTGGAAAACCAGTCACCGGAACTGACAGAGGGCTATTTGAAAGTCTGGCGCAGCTATTGCTCGGTGCGGGATACCTCTCTTGCGGACAATGATACGAAAGCGTTGATTCATCGCCGAGTATTGGAACTTCAGCGGAAAAAGAAACTGACGAATTATCGTCTCTACACAGACTTGAAGCTGAATCCGGGCAATGTGAATGCATGGCTCAAACACAACGATTCCAGCAAAATGAGCCTTGACTGTGCGCGCCAAATCTACAAGTATGCAAAAAGCTACCCATCTGTTCGATAAGAAAAAGGAAGTGAGTCTATGACCGCCGTAATCTATGCCCGCTATTCCTCGGACAACCAGCGTGAAGAATCCATTGAAGGCCAGATTCGGGAATGCACCGCCTACGCCGAAAAGAACGGCATCACGGTCATCAAACACTACATTGATCGTGCATTCTCTGCCAAAACGGACAACCGCCCGGAGTTCCAGCAGATGATCAAAGACAGCGGTAAGAAACTATTTGACGTTGTTCTCGTCTGGAAATTTGACCGCTTTGCACGGAATCGTTTTGATAGCGCAAACTACAAGATGATCCTGAAAAAGAACGGTGTCCACCTGATTTCCGTTATGGAACCCATTGCCGAGGGCTCACAGGGCATTCTGGTGGAAACACTGTTGGAAGGTATGGCGGAATACTATTCCGCAGAGCTGTCCGAAAAGGTGATCCGTGGTCAGACCGAGAACGCCCTGAAAGGGAAATGCACTGGCGGCACAGGAACCATCGGCTACAAAATCGACGAGGACAAGTTTTATCACCTTGACCCGCTGACCTCGCCGCTGGTGCTGGAAGCCTTTCAACGGTATGACAACGGCGAGAAGATGGTGGAAATCGTAAACTTCCTTAACGACAAGGGTGTCCGCAATATGCAGGGCGGCAAAATGACTCACAGCAGTGTGAACACCATGTTGAAGAACCGCCGGTACATTGGAGAACTGTCTTTCCGGGATATCGTTGTGCCGGATGCGATTCCGGCTATCGTTCCGAAAGACCTGTTTGACCGGGTGCAGAAGCGTATGGACAAGAACAAGCGCGCCCCTGCCTGCGGCAAAGCCGACGAAGAATACCTGTTGACCACCAAGCTGTTCTGCGGCAAGTGCGGTGCACTGATGTTCGGCGAAAGCGGAACCAGTGCCACTGGGCGCACCTACTATTATTACAAGTGCGCCAACGTCAAGCGGCGCAAGGGCTGCAACAAAAAGACCGTGCAGAAAGAATGGCTGGAAGATCTGGTCGTCCGGGAGACCATGAAGCTGATTCAGGACGATGTGGTGATCGACAAGATCGTTCAACTGGTCATGGATGTACAGAATCAGGAGAACACAACGATCCCGCTGCTGGAAAAGCAACTGCGAGAGGTCAACAAAAAGCTGGACAACCTGATGAAGGCCATCGAGGATGGCTTGTACACCCGGACAACGAAAGAGCGTCTGGAAGCGCTGGAAATTCAGAAAGATGAGTTGACTGCAAAAATTGCAGATGAAAAGTTGAAGAAGCCCAGCTTCAACGAAGATTTTATTCGATTCTGGTTGCTGAAATTTAGAAAGTTCGATATATCGCAGCAAAAGCAGCGGAAAGCGCTAATTGAAATTTTTGTGAATGCCATTTTCCTGTATGATGACCGAACCTTGATCACGTTCAACTACAAGGATGGCACCCAAACCGTCCGATTTGAGGACACTTTGACCGCCGATTCGGCAGAGGAAAAAAGTTCGGATTTGTCCAGTCTTCCTGGACCATAAATCCAACGATTTCACGTTAGAAATCGTTGGATTTTTTTGTTTATAGGCTGGCCTCATTTGGTTTTGACCACAATTTTGACCACAATGCCAAAGATTTTATCTGGTCTAATTAGTGCCGTTCCGTCCAATTTTCAGGCCGAAAACGCCTCACTGAACAACTGGATCGCACTCTGCCGAATGGATTCCTGAACATGGAGATAATGCTCAGTCATCTCGGTGTCGGCATGGCCTACGATGCTCTGGATGGTCTGGATATCCACGCCCAACGCCTGCATCTGCGATACATAGGTGTGGCGGCAGCTGTGCGGTGTGAGCAAGCGGACATCGCCGGCTTCTTCCAGAGATTTGCGGAACACATCCCGGAAATGGGTGGGGTTGCAGGGCAAGCCGGTCTTGGGGCTTTCCCAGATGAACTGGTCGGTGGTATCCCGCAGCTTGATGGCGCACGGGCGGACATTCAGCGGCACCGGAATATCCCGGATACTGTCTTTGGATTTCGGACTGCCGATGCTGACCGTACCTTTTACGACCTTTACTGCCTGCCGGATGTGAATGACAGAGCCATCTTCTTCAATAAACTGCGGCTCCAAAGCCAGAAGTTCCTGCATTCTCATCCCAGTGCCGAGCAAAAGCCGAATACTCAAGCCCATGCGGTCATCGGGCAGCACCTTCATCAGGTGTGCGACTTCCGCTGTGGTAAAGGCTTCCTTGCGCTTTGCGGTTCCGGTTGCCCGCATCTTTTCAGCAAGCCGGACCGGGTTGCGGCGCACAAGGTCATTGGCTTCTGCCTTTTGAAAGATCTGGTAGAGCATCCCTCGTGCCTTGCTGATGTAAGAATCCGAGCGGCCATCGCGCCGCATCCCTTTCAGGAAGTTTTCAATGTCGATGGGGCGTATGACGGTCAAGGGGCGATGATAAAATCCCTCTTTGAGCATTTTCAGGCAGTATTTGTAGCTTTCCTGTGTCGTGGGAGCGATATTATCCCTGTGACCCTCGAACCATGTATCAGCCCAATCCTCAAAGTACAGGATCGTGTCCAACTGGACACCGCTGATAAGCGCATCCTGATACTCTTTCAGTTTGAGCTTGACCTCCTTCTGGGTTTTGCCATAGAAGGTCTTGAAGCGCGGCGAACCATCTTTCTGGTAGCGTCCATCATACGTAATTCCCAGCGACCATCGCTGCGGTGGCGAAGCGTACCCTCGCCGTGTGAACGTTTGCTTGGCATATTGCCTCCTTCCTGATGTCAAGTCGTTTCGGGAATAGTATAGAAAAAGAAACCTCTTGAATCAAGGATGTCAGATTAGCCGTTTACGCTGTCCGTGATCCACTGAAGAAAGCGGTCTTTAGGAACGACCATCCGCTTTCCGATGTGGAGCGTGGGAAAGCCGTCCGAACGGAGCAGGATGTAAGCGTTGGCGCGGGAGATGCCCAGCGCAGCAGCGACATGATCGGCTGTCAGGGTGATGGGAAGCTGCTCATACGAAGTGAACTGAGAGCGCATAGAATACCTCTTTTCTCTGTATATTGTATTGAATGAGCCTGTAAATCGTATATATAGTGGTCTTAATATGTAACAAGGGGCATCTGCGGTTTGCAGATGCCCTTGTGTATATGGGAGGTATGCCTGAAAATATCAGAATTTCATCGGCAGTGCGTCTTTTCTGCACTTGCCATTGTAGGCGGTGTAGATGGGGAAAACGTACTTTTTCCATCCGCGCAGTTTTGCGGGGTCGTCCTGTCCGATGCGGTAGATATCGACCGGGTGGATGCTGCCCAGCGCACGGAGCAGCCGTTCCTCTCTGAACTCGCCGTGGTACAGCTCCACGAAGTGCATCATGCCTTTCAGAACAGATGCCCGGAACGAATCCGGTTTGCCCTCCCATGCTGCCACGATGAGCCGCATCGTTTCACAGTAGAGCGGTTCGCCCATCTGCTTGTAGAGCCGGAAAGCCGTACCAACGCAGCCGATGCGGTAATCGGTCAGCTGCTGGCTGTCATAATTGAGGCTCAATCCCACTCGGTTGGTGGCTGCGAGAAAGGCTTTGGAGATGGCATCGCCGCCCACCACCTTGGCACGGAGCTTGATGCCTGCCGTCAGCGGCGCAGAGAAGCCGTTCTGCTCGGCAAAGAGCAGGGCTTCCTGCTCCACGGTCATGCCCGTGTACACCTTGCAGAGAATCGGCAGATCTTTGCCACCGTTGCGGAGGATGCGCCCCTCGATGGTGTGCTGCCCATCCGTTACGATGAACTGACCGTTGCGGAAACTGACCTTCGGCTCATTTGCCACATATTCGTTGAAGTGGGCGGCAATCAGTTCCACACGCTTGCGCTCCACACCACGCTGATACAGTTCGCGGGGATAGACCAGCTTGCTGCTGTGGATGACCATGAGCTGGTACGGCGGGTTGACATGGATGAAGGGATTGGTGTTGTCTTTCAGGCGCATCGCATTTCCTCCTTGATCCTCCAGATGTACGTTTCGGCTTCTTTCAGGATTTCAGCAACCTGCTGTTTACGCTTCGGGATGGTGAGCAGACTGGGGTTAAATGTGAAGCTGTATTCCAGCCGCTGGATCATTGCGTGTACCGCAGCTTCCAGTTCGGTGTACAGCATCATGTCCTCAACGCTTCCAGCGTCCTCAAAGGACGATTTGATGGGTGTGTAAGGATAGATGGGTGGCTTGCCGTCAACCACCTCAGGCGGGGCGTAAGCCGCCGTAGAGCGGATGATAGGTGGAAGCCGCTGAATGCTTCCCATCGGGTTCAGGGCAAGGCTGGCACGGACAGCATCATCCACCCGGCTCATTTCCTCCGGGGTGAGGTGTCCGAGGAATTTCAGCACCCTGCTTTTGTCTATGGTAAAGATCTGCTCTGCCTGAACGATGGACGGAACGGAGAGAAAATCGTTCACCAGCAGGCAGTGGGTCGGCTGGGTATACTTTTTTGCAGCCTTGCTTGTCAATGTGGCCACGATCAGCGTGGGCGAGTAAAAATTCCCCACATCGTTCTGGAGAACGACTGCCGGACGATTCCCGCTTTGCTCTGAACCGGTGGCGTTGTCGAAACGGGTGAAGAAAATGTCTCCACGCTGGAATTTCCAGTTTTGGATCAAAAGCTGCCCTCCTTTTGCAATATGTACACCGCCCGCTGCACCTCCTTGGCAGTGGGCGGTGTGTTTGTTCAGCGGTTCATCACAACGTAGTCATGACCGCGCCGGGTCTGGCAGACAGTGCAAGTGTCCATGCTCCGGTCTGCGCTGGGAACAATGGCGATTTTGAACGCCTTGGATTCTACAAAACTACAAAGGCAGACACCGCAGAGCGTGCGGATGGACCGAATCATCTCCGGGGTCAGTTCCATTTCCTCGTAGATCGCTTGCTCTAAGGTGGTACGGTCGTTCTCGTTCATAAAACCTCCTATGTAGGACAAAAATGTGGATATATGGAATAAGTAAAAAGAACAGGCGTGGACGAAGACCGAAAACAGCATTCGGCCACGCCTGATTTAATAAGTTAAGGTCTCGCATATTCGCCCTCGGCTCCCTGCGAGTGGGGCATAAACATCTGGCAGCGGACTTGTACCGCTTCATTGGCATTTCAGCCACCCCGTCTGCTTTGTGACCGGGCCGCGAATTACGGAAGTATCATTATCGGAGTACCAGATGACGGAACTATTCAGTTTTCAAAGAACAAGAGTGTAGACATTTCGTTCAGCGGCTTTCGCCATCTGGTGAATTGCCCTTACACTTACGAGCCATCGAGAAGGGTCAATTCGTAGCATTAAAATTGAAGTTTTTCAAAAATTTAGTAATTCTCTTGATTTTTATGCTAATAGTGGGACGGGATACGCCGTAGACTTTAGATATTTCAGTGATGTCGTATCCCTCGTAAGCGTACATGGTGATGATTTCCAAATCTTCGACTTTCAAAGTTTCGAGTGCAGTAAGCAACTGTTCGTTCTCAATCTCACCAATCCATGCAAAACGGCTTTTGGTTTCGTGGTAGGTATCCGTTACGGTAACGGCTTTTTCATACTGCTTGAAGTCGCTGGTTTCCTTGGCTGCACCATCATCGGCAACACCAGAAACCGTCATTGTGTTAGTGATGTAGGCACGTTCGCTATTAAGAACACCCAAATCAAACTCGTACATAGCCTGAATTGCATCTTCGCTCATTCCTGCTTCGCGGTACTGCACACGAAGATGCTCCCACTTTGCGTTCAGCTTGCGACGTTCATTGCCATTATTGAAACTCATGTGTAACCTCCAAATTTTCGATAAAACGTGAAAAGTCGAAAATTCGGAGATGCTACGGATATTTCGCCGCTTGGGGTAGCCATGAAAAGAGGGCAAACATAAAACCTGCTCCTTTTCGGGAGCAGGCCATCTGAAGCTATAAAAATAGCCGGACAACAGCCGACCGAAAGATTGGAGATCTTTCAGTCAAGCTGCTGCCCGGCTATTTGGTGCTACGTTTCATACATCACCCGGAGGTGACGGCCCGTTGCTCGGTGCTAACAGTCCATATTCAGAGTGCGTTGCACCCGATTTTTATGAAACCAATGCTTACTTGGCTCGAATGGAAAGGTTGAGCCATAACATTTCCCGGCAACGCCAGCATTTTATGTGGATGAATCCAGTGCAGTCGGCGGTCATTCGATAGAGCTTTATATTGCACTTGGGGCAAAACTGCCAGTGTTCCGTAATCGCTTCCTTCTTATGATCGAGCATGACTTTCCCTCCCAAATATAAAGTTTGCTGCTGTATCATAGGAGAAACGGTGGACTGCGGCACTTTGGCTCCAAAAGCGCAAAAACGCCAGCCTCCCACAGTGGGAAGCTGGCGCAATATAACACATCGGCACGATTGTGGATGGTGGAACGGAACGATTGTGCTTGCTTCGGGGCGGTCTGGCTTACGGCAGCAGACAGGCTTTTTTTGATGCGTTACCCCAATAAAAAATCACAGTTACCTCCACAAACGGCAACTGTGATTGGATAGCGCGTGAAATCGCCCGGACGAGTTACCGTTTTTTTATAACTCGACCGGGAAACGCAAAAATCGGCACGATAGGACAAAATCACTGGAATGATGATGTTATACCGTTCTTTCCGCAAGAACGATACAATACTATTGAGGTGATGATGATGCCGAATGCGGATGCGATTGCTTTAGGAAAGCAGATAAAGGCTGTCCGAAAAGCAATGAAAATGACACAAGAGCAACTGGCACTGAAAAGTAATGTTTCGGTGAAGTATATCGCCAATATTGAAAATGGAAAACAGAATCCTTCTTTTGACATTTTAAGTTCAATTCTCCATGTTCTGCCACTTTCCTTGGATTCGGTTATCAACCCGAACTTATCAGAAGCAGAGCGCGAATGTCGAGAGTTAGAATCGATTTATTTTGCTTGTCCGCCAGAAATGCGGAAAACTCTGTTGGATGCCACAAGGTCACTCGCAATCCATTTGACAGAACTTTCAGAACAGAACAAAAACACCTAAGCTGCCAGAGTGGACGTTACGCTTCTCTCTGGCGTTCTTTTGTCTGAATACGCAATATTCTAACAGGTCATTCAATAAAATCACGTGAAAAGCAAACGAATTACACAATAATTTTCTCGTAATCAGTCTCGTTGTGGATTTTGAACCTCTTTTTCAATGGCAAGATCATTTTCTAGCGTATCATATAGTTCTTGTGGGGTACGGCATAAGACTGCGTAGAAGTTGATAGGAGCACCCTCATTAAAAAGCCGTACATACCCCCATCGACATGGGAGAACCTCTAAATAGGATGCCGTTTGCAAAAAATCTTCAAACTCTCTCAGAACATCTTCGAAGGATTGCATCTTACCGCCTCCTAAAATCTTTTTTCTATATTTTAGAAAAGATTATTTCCGATTGCAAGGATGTCAATTTTTATCTATCCAGCTAACGATAAAAGCATACTCAAGGTCTAAGTTACCCATTGAGTATGGCTTTTATCGTTATAAGGAATCTTTTTTCACTGAAATGTTCGGCATAAATTGGTAGCCGAGGTTGGAAATCGTTCGAATATAGACAGGTACAGCTCTATCATCCTCGATTTTTTGCCGGATGCGTCCAATTGTATTGGTAACAGCAGTCAGGTAGCTTTCACTATCCTGATGCCACACGGCTTCAAATATCTGCTCTTTTGTAAACAATTGCCCCGGATGCCGTGCCATTAAACTTAAAACGCCATATTCGTAACGGCTCATGTACACTTCCTGTCCGTTTTTGAAAACACGACGGTGTTCTAAGTTTATTTCCAGACCGGGATAATTCAAGGTGTCTGGCGCAGCACGGTTCGTTTCAATCCACTCAAAAATCGTCTGCTCTTGCGGTGGGCAGTGATCCTTCGTGATGCGAACAACAACTTCAATTTTTTGCATACAATAGACAATCCTCCCCCAAAGCCAAATCTATATCACTCGATATGGAAAATCGGGTGTAGCTCGCATTTCCGCATTGACCGTGCACTACGATGCCGTGTGCTTTAGCCGCCGTCGTTTTTGGAATCCCGAAAGTTCAGAGCTGCCATCAGGCATCCAAACGCACCCGCCCAGAGAAGGCCGGTATAGAGCCATCCTTGGAGAATGGCGCAAATCCCCCCTGAGATCAGCAGCAGGATGCCAGCCGTTAAACAGCAGACGTGCCGATAACTGCTCCATCTTAGGTATCCCTTTCTGTGCGAAGATAGTGCTGCACCCGGTGGACGTTCCCGGAACGAACTGCAATGTACCACAAGGATTGAGTCACTGCTCCGGTAGGCATTGGTGTATTCAGCGGCACCAGAAGCAGTGCCGCTCGCACCTTGTAGGGAATATTGTTTTCCGCCATACGACGGCTTTTTTTCTTTTGCCGTCGTCCGGCAGATCATTAGATATATTGCATTTATTTAGTCTTGCGGTTCAATCCTTTCAAAATTAACAATGACAAAATCACACAAACCATCAGAATTACAACGCCGATTAAAACCTGAAACATATTTGCATTATAATAACCAGAGATATTGAAAACGGCTGTCATGGGATATACCGTCTTTAACTGCTGGGACATACTCGCAAATAATCCAGCAAACGAATAAATTTCTGCAAATACCAGAGCCAGCCAATACCCCTTTTTCATCCGCGCTACCAGAGCGATAATAGGCGAAATTGCAAAGAATACGCCTACCCCATCCAGAAAATATATTTTCAGATTTTCTAACACAAGGCCAACGGAAAGTGCTTCTAAATGCAAAACTGCCTCGACAAGAAAGGTAATTGCAAAAAGTAAAAGGTAAATCAGAACGCTGAACACAAAGGCAAGTATCATTTTGGCAAGTGTCAGTTTCACTTCATCTACGGGAATGAGCCGCAGAGATTTTAAGGTATCCTCCTGTTCCTCCCGGCAAATCATATAACTTCCCAATAGGGCAATTACAGCAGGCAGAACATAAAAGGTAGCAAGGGATTGGGCCGCTGTCATAAACCATCCAGCCCCGTCAATATATCGGCGGTCATAGAATGTAAACTGTCCCTGTGCAAAGACGATTAACCCTACCATGACTGTTGCAAACCCAGCAATCCAGAGTATTTTGGAACGGTGGAGTTTCTGGCTCTCCGCCCAAAGCAAATCTTTCATCATTTTTTGCACCTCACTTTCTCCGAACCAATGCCACATTCGCCAATACAGCCGAAGCAGCAGCCCATACACCAATACACAGAAATGCGGCTGGAATATTTAATGGCTGATCGAATACAACACCCGGAATATCATACATAACAATAGCGGTCATACTGGACAGCGGATGTAGGTACATATTCACCATCAAGAGGATAAAGCCGAGGAATGTATAAATCAGCGTCAGGCAAACAGGGAGAATATAGCCCTTTTGCGCTGCGGCAACCGCCAGTACTGGTAACACTGCAAAGGCGGTCAACAGAGAAATTTCCATACACTTCCACAAAAGATAAAGGACACTTTCACCGTCAAATGGAATATAACCGGATAGTACGCCGGTCAGAATGGACGCCGTTGCGGTGACTAGCATAAAGCAAATGGAATACACCAGCACCACAGCAAACTTGCTGAAAAAGTATGCCATTTTATTGACCGGTACAATCCAAAGCTGTTTGAGCATATCATACTGGTTTTCGTTATACATCAGCATGGTACACAACATCCCCAGCACTACCGGTAGGATGATCCACGGGGTATAGCTGAACGCTGTCCATTTGTAAAACATAATGGGGTCCACACCGGTTCCTTTAACACTTGAAAAGTAAAATACGGCAGCCAGTGGCATAAAGAGCGCCGCCAGCAGCATGAGCCAGATAAACTTTCTCCGGCGCAGTTTTAGAAATTCAACTTGTATAAGTTTAAGCAATTCCCTCTCCCCCTGTGATCTGTTTGAAATAATCCTCAAGGGTATCATTGCAGATTTGGGAGCTGATAACAGCTACATCCTGCACCACAAGGGCCTTGTTGATTGCCGCCATATCCAGTGCGGTGTCATAAAGCCGCAGGTTGTGTTCGTCCTGCACCGCATAATCGGTCACATGGAATTGCCTTTCCAAAATTAAAGAGGCTTTTGGAATATCCGACACTTGAAGCTGGATGTATTTCCGATTTTTCTTTTCTAATTCATCCATGCTGCTTTCTTCCAGCAGAACCCCGTGGTCGATAATGCCTATATCATCTGCCAACAGTGAAATTTCGGAAAGTATATGGCTGGAAATTAGGATGGTTTTGCCACGCTCCACACTTAAATTCTTAATAAAGTTCCTCACTTCGGCTATACCGATAGGGTCAAGTCCGTTGGTCGGCTCGTCCAAAATCAAAAGCTCCGGGTCATGCAGAATAGCGTTGGCAATACCGAGGCGTTGCTTCATGCCGAGGGAATACTTACTGAACAGCTTTTTGTCCTTGTAGGGCAATCCCACAACTTCCAGCGCGTTCTTGACGGCATTGGGCTGGGGTGTCCCTCGCAACTTCGCAAAAATTTCAAGGTTTTCTGTGCCGGTCAGATTCGGATAAAAACCGGGAGTTTCGATGATGGCCCCAATACGGGGATAAATGCGTTTCTCATGGCCTTTGATGTTCTGTCCGAACACATCCACTTCGCCGGAAGTGATTGGTGTAAGGCCCAAAATCATTTTCATAATTGTGGTTTTACCGGCTCCGTTGCGTCCTAAAAGTCCATAAATCCGACCCGGTTTCACATGAAGATTCACAGAATTAACGGCAGTTTGTTCCCCGTAAATCTTTGTCAGCTTTTTGGTTTCAATCACAAGATCACTCATAAAAATACCTCGCTTTCTCATTTTGTTTCGTTCTTCCAGATAACATAGTTGTAAAGGCTGCCATCCGGGAAATAGTTGATGAATACTTTGAAATTGCCTTTGTCACAAGGAATGACAAATTCAACACGGATTTGGTCAGAGTGTTCCGGCACATAGCAGGACACATCCGGGGAAGTGTTCTTCGGCAGCCCACCCAGCTTATCGACTTCTTCTTCCCATGTTTCCTGTATCGTTTCCGCAGAAATATTGTCCTGTACGCCCTGCGGCAACGCATTGAAGAAAGTTTCAAAATCTCCATCCATCATTTGGTTAAAGTATTCGGTTGCTTCTTCCGTAATGGCCTGTTGGTCGGGAGCCTCGCCGGAAGATGGAGCGGCCTGCTGGCAGGCACAAAGAGAAAAAACAAGCAGAATACCGAGTAATAAACAACTCAATCGTTTCATAGGTCTTTCCTTTCAGTAAGATTGCTTTTTTAGAGCCACTACGGATGCGGCGGCAAATGTAGCACCGATCAAGAGCAGCGAACCGACACAAACAAGCGGCGAAGTATTGAATAAAACGCCTTGCATCAGGCTTTCTACCATAGCTGCGGCCGCTTCGGAAATATGGGGATAAATCCCCATCACGCTTGCCAGCGGGTGTATTCCCGTAAGATAAGCCGGGGCAATGACTACGGGAATCAGATAAAGCAGCGTTGCGCCAATGGGCAAGATATATCCCTTTGACAGCGCGGAAAGAAACACAATCGGAAGCATGGCTATGGGAATCAGAATACCACCTGCCAGATACAAAAGACCAGCGTCCATCAGTGTTTGGGCGTTCAGATCGGGAAAGCCTCCGGCAATCAGCCCACCGACAACACACAAAAGAAAAGTAATCAGGCACAGTCCTACGGACATCAGAATAACCACAGCGACCTTTGAAAAGTATAGCTGTGCTTTTGTAATAGGGATGATAAGCAGTTCTTTTATCGTGTCATTTTTGTGTTCATCGAAAAACAGTGTCGTTGCAAACATTCCCAGCACAATCGGCAGAAACAGGCTGGACAGATTCTTAAAGGCCAGTGTATAAAGGTCGCCAAAACTATCCATAAAGGGACTGCTCCTTGAAATGCTGCAAGCCCTTTCAATCGCAAACACTCCAAGCAGAAGTGTTAGAGCCAAAATGCACCAGACAATTTTATTCCGTTTCCATTTCTGGATTTCAGTTGTAATAATCGTCATACGGTTTCCTCCTTTCATGGTTCCAATTATAAAACGCAAACCTTGCCATAACCTTGCCGAGATAAAATTTTTTCAAAAAAAGCTCTGTGGGATCACAGAGCTTTCGGAAGTATGATGATAAAGGTTGTTCCGTTTCCGGGAACACTAGCGGCTGTAATCGTTCCTTTATGAATACTGACTAACTCTTTGGCAATCGAAAGGCCCAGCCCGTTCCCTTTGGCAGAACGGGAGTGATCGCATTGATACATCCGTTCAAAGATATGCGGGAGGTCAGAGGCGGCAATCCCGTTGCCGTTATCAGCAACAACGATTTTTGCCTGCTGCTCAGTTTCAGTCACGGTCAGGAAAACTTTGCTTGCATCACTGTGCGTCAGGATATTTTGCAGTAAATTATTGAGAATACGAGTGTAGGCGGTAGAGTCAACACGTGTCATGTATTCTGTTTCGGGTATCTCAATTTCATAGCTAAGATCGTGGTTTTCCAGCAGCGGCACCCAATCAGCCATGATGTCACGGGAAAGCTCATTCAGGTCGCAGACCTCAAAATGAAAAATCTGTTCCCCGGCATCCAGCTTCACCCATTCAAACAGGGCGGTCACAAAATCTTTCAGGTGGTGGGCTTTTTCCATAGCCACCCGAATGTATTCTTCCTTCTCAGCTCCTGTTACCATCTTGCTTTCCACAGCCTCCAAATATCCAACCAGAGAAGCAAGAGGGGTTTTTACATCATGGGAAAGGCTTGTCATAAGCCGTTTATAAGCCTGTTCGGATTGCTTTTGCTGTATAAGCCGAGATTGGCTGCTCATGGCAATCTCGTTAATATCATAACAGATTTGTTTTGTCAGGTCGCTTTCCCGCGCCAATACACGGCGGTTCAAATTCCCGGCTTTTATATCGTTTAGGGCATCCCTAATAAGAAAAAGCTGACCACGGACGCGGTGAAGTTTTCCCAAAAGATAGCTGATTACCAGCAAAGCAATCAATAAGGACAACAATAGATAAAGGTTAATTTCCATGCTCATGCCTCCTTGTTAAAGCGATACCCTACACCGCGGACAGTCTGAATATAAAAAGGTTGTTCTGGATTTGGCTCGATTTTTTTTCGCAGTTTACTGATAAATGCCATGAGGTTATTGTCGTCAAAATCATATTCTTCTGTCCACACCTGCGTATAAAGTTGTTTTTTAGTAAAGACCCGACCCTTGTTGGACGCCAAAAATAGAAGCAAATCAAACTCTTTGCCGGTCAAGTCTACCGGGAGATTTTGAACCGTTACGGTTCGGTTGATTTTATCAATTAACATATCTTTCAGAAGCATGGTGGCGGCTTCGTTTCCGGTCACAGGGTTTAAGGTGGTATAGCGCCGGATTAGAGAATTGACACGAGCCATCAGTTCGTTAATTCCAAACGGCTTTGTCAGATAATCGTCCGCTCCCAGCCGCAGACCAGAAACCTTATCTTCTTCGTCGCTTTTGGCGGTCAGCATCAGCACCGGCACATTGTTTTTCTCTCGGATTTTCTGCAATACTTGAAACCCGTTCATATCTGGCATCATCACATCCAGAATAATTAGTGAACAGGTATCCTTGTTTTTTTTCAATAGCCTCAGACCCTCTAAGCCGCCATGTGCTACTACCGCAGATAAATTTTCTTGTTCCACACATTTTTTCATCAAGGCACAAAGTTTCTTGTCATCGTCTATAATCAAAACACTATTCATGTTTCAGCAACCTCCCTTGTTTTGTCCGGCCATCAATCGGCTTTTCCGCAGCTTTAGGGATCAGCCAAACACCAGCCATTTTCACAGCGCCGGGGATACGCCCACCGGCGCAATAATAATTTACCCTACGAGGTGTCACGCCCCACTTCTCGGCGGCCTCTTTCAATGTCATATAGTCCATTTCGCACCTCCACAGAGTACATTATAGTTCTTTATCTCGAATAGTACAAGTTGGAGGCTGCATATTGATGAAATGAAATACTACTTTGTGTAAAATCTCATTACATTCTCATAACCCGACCCGAAATGTACAATGATATAGGGTGATATGAGAATGAACCAAGAAGAAAGAAGGTTTGACTTTCACGGCCTCGGGGCGGCTCTCAAACGAGCCAGAGAAGAAAAGGGATGGACACAAGCCTATGTTGCGGAATTAGTAGACCGTGACTCCCGTACCATTATGAATATTGAGAACAAAGGTCAGTATCCCAGTTTCGACCTTTTTGTTAAACTCATTACCATGTTTGACGTTTCAGTTGACCAGTTTATTTATGCGGACGGAGGGGCAAGGTCAAGCTCTTGCAGAAAGCACATTGATGTGCTCCTAAATTCTATGAATGAAAAAGAGCTTGTTGTAATAGAAGCCACAGCCGAGGGCATTAAGAAAGCCAGAGAAACGGAAGTTCCAGAATAAGGGCCTCTGTTTTTTTACGCCATTTTAAGGGCTGTCGCTAAGTGGCAAGCAGGGCGTCCGTATATACAAACGCCATTTTTGCGTTGCAAAATGCTTGTTGGGATAGTCCCAAACCCTTTGTGTACTGCATCCGCCGGATGCAGGCTGCGCATTTGTGCCAAATGCTTCTATAACGAAAAAGAACACCGAGGACTCTCCCCAAAATGGGAAGAATCCTCGGCGTTTTCTGTTTAGCGGGTCTGCGATTTTTCCTTGGGGTCTTTTTCCTCGGCGAAGAACAGCTCTACATTCTTCTGTGCTTTTTTCAATTCCTGCATTTCATCCCGTGCCTTACGGTAGGCTGGATAAGCAGCTTTCTTTTGAGAAAGCAGTGCAGCGTATTCGGCATCCAGTTCTTTTACCTTTGTCAACTTTTTCAAACTCGCTTCGTCAAAAGCGGCTTTTGCCGCCTTGTGCAGCGTGATTTGTTCCCGGTGTTCTTCCAAAAACTTCTTGCTGTACCAAGCCTTACGGTAGGCATCATACACAGGTCGTGTCCTAGCGTAGTTGACGATGTGCGCCCGCAGGACTGCAATCTCTGCCATACGTTGCTCTGCGGCCTTGATGAAATCGCCCAATTCGTGATACTGTGCAGTCGCTGCATTTACTCGCTCCTGCATTTCTTCGATGCTGCCGATTTTATTTTCCTGTAAGAAAATCAGGGTCTTGGACATTTCTTTCAGATTATAGCGTTTTGCCCACCGTGCGTAGCCTTCGCCTTTGCCCTCGGAGAGTTTTGCCTGAATGTCCACCAACAGGTGGAACGGCTGTTCTTTTGGCGGCTGCTTCTGATGTGGGCGGTGTTCTGCTTCTCCGGCGATGACCGCCTTGATTTCATCTTCGCTGTATCCTGCGCCCAATGTGCGAAAACGGATAAAGCGTTTCTGGCGTGCACCTTTGACCGAGGTGTGCTTTCCTCGTTTGACCTCATAACCTTGTTGTTCCAGCTTTTGAAGAAAGATTTCAAAGTCCACAGGCTTCTCGTTCAGTAGGATGCCGTCAATTACAGAACACAGCTTGTCACGATTGCTTTCTTTGGGTGGATAAAGTGTGCGCTTTTGCCGCTCCCGATACGGCTTGATTTCAATGACGGACAGCTGATGTTCCAGACAAATCAAATCGCTCAACCGCTGCACCGCCAGCCCGGACAACAAAAAATCCCGGAATTTCCGGGTGCTGTCCAGCGCAGTGGAGTTATAAATAATGTGGTTGTGGATGTGCTCCCGGTCCGTGTGGGTGGCAACGATAAACGCATACTTACCCTTGGTAAACCGCATGGCAAGCTCATAACCGACCTTGTTGGCTTCCTCGGCAGTGATCTCGCCGGGTTTGAACGACTGCCGGATCTGATAGGCAATCACGTCACTTTTTTGTCTGCGCCCAGTGACAAGTTCATACTGCCGTTTGGACAGCATGAATTCTTCATCCACCGTCAAAGGACTGCACTCATAGCTGCTGACCAACTCTCCCTTATTCGTTTTGTCAGGATTCTGCGCATAGTCCGTGCGGCTTTTCAGGCAGGCCGCAACCGACTTGCCCTTGTTTTTGTGCAGCGCAATCAGCCGTGTCGCGGCCATCCTAAATCACCCCCATAAAAGAAAAAGCCGCCCGAAGGCGGCAAAAGGTTGAAAATGCTCCTTACAGTTCGGCCAACCACTCACTGAACCGCCCGATGCCCTCGGTGATGGCAGTTGCACCGAAAAAGAGGATGAAGCAGATGAACTCGGCCACCAGCAGGATAAGAAATTGATCCCAAGTCTGGCGATAGGCAGTGTAGATGCCGCAACCAAAGATGTAGAGCATCAGCGGAGCAACTACATAGCTGGACAGGGTTAGCAGCCACCTTGCCATCAGAGCTAGAAAGGCCACAAAGAGAGAAATCGGGAAAAGAACAATTTTCTTCAGCATAGACATCATATCAAGCACTTCCTTTCTGTTCGCCTTTATTATAAAGGTGTCGACTACTACGTTGCAAGGATGTCAAGCATTATATGTACCCCCGCAGTCCTCCAACTGCGGGAATTTTTATAGCTCTGCCAGCTTGGAAAGAATTTGCTTGCCAATGTCAATCAGTTCATCCAGACGCTGCCGCAGATCTTCCATGTCGGCGGCGTAGACCTTGCCGCACTCGTTGGCACGCTTGGCGTACTGATTCAGATTGTTGCTGCAATTCTGGAGCAGATAAGCCATTCGGCGTAGCTGCGGCAGATCGAGATTCAGGCAGTATCCATCCAATGCCATTTTGCGAATATAGGCACTCAGGCTGCGGATGCCCATACTGAGCATCTTTTCATAGATACGGTTCTTTTCTGTTTTGCTCAAGCGCAGGATGATGGTTTCATCCCGCTTTTCTTTCATCGCGCATCACCATCCTTATCATAATAGCTGCGGAACGGTTTGACAGGCTCCGGCTGATTAGTCTTTTCCCCCAGTGCAGCCAGCACAGACGGACGAGTTGCAGGTGTTTCGGTTTCCTCGGTTTCTTCGGGAGCATCCTGCGAGGAACTGCGGTCACGGTCGATGTTCAGCAAGGCGTTCAATTCAGCAAGGCGGGCAGACTTTTCGGCCAGTTCTTCCTCCTGTGCAAAGGCTTTGCCACTTCGACCTCTGCGGCCCGCTTCTGCTGTTCAAGGTTTTGCAGAGCATTTTCGGCATCTGCAATACGGTCAGCGAAATTGTCAATGGCATTGTCCAGACGAATGATGTTGCCGCGCGCATCATCGCCCAGCGACACCGGGTAACTCAACTCTGCCCGGAGTACGGCCTGATGCTCATTTTTGAAGCTGTCGAATCGAATGTTCAGTTCAAAGCCACGGTAGGTGCCCAGCAGCATCATATCAGCATTGGGCATCTCCTGCCGAGCCAGCAGCAGCCGTTCGCCTGCAGCCTTTTTGTCATCGTACACCATGCCCTTGATGGTCATGCCGCAGAAGCTTTTCTTTGTCCTGCGGGTGTGCTGCTGCAATCTGTGAATCCTGTTGTAAAGCAGCAATGCGGGTTTTCTGTTTCTGGATCTCCTCTGGGAAAGTTTTGAGCAGCTTATCCTCCAGACGATATTTCTGATTCTGGAAGTCTCCGCGCAGCACCTTCAATTTTGCTACCTGCACGTCCAAGTCCATCTTTTCCCGGATGCGAGGGTCGCCTGCACACAGAGCCTTGATTTCTGCGTAAGATAAAGCCTGTTCGTCAATATCATCGCAAGATCGCATAGGCGATTTGCTCGTCATGATCTGTGAGATAAACTTCTGTTTATTCTCAAGGGTCTGATAGAGGTAGGCGTCAAATGTCGATTCCGTGACGTAATTATAGACGTACACTTGTTTGTTTTGATTGCCTTGACGGATGATTCTGCCATTGCGCTGGGTCATATCAGACGGACGCCAGCCTACATCCAGATGATGCACCGCCACAAGCAGCGTCTGGACGTTGGTGCCAGCTCCCATCTTTGCAGTGCTGCCCAGCAACACACGCACCTGTCCGCTGCGTACCTTGGAGAAAAGTTCTGCTTTCTTGTTCTCTGTATCTGCGTTGTGGATGAACTCGATCTCCTGTTCGGGCACACCGGCGTTGAGCAGCTTGGAGCGGATATCATCATAGACGTTGAACGAACCGTCCCCCTTGGGAGTAGACATATCGCAGAAAATCAGCTGGGTCAGCTTCTGCTCTTTGGTGTCGTTCCAGATGCGCAGGACGTTGTTGACGCAGGCATTTAACTTGCTGTTGGGGTCATCGGGCAGAGCGGAATTCATCAACCGCTGGTCAAGACCGATTTTGCGGCCATCCGACGTAATTTTCAACATATTATCCACAGAAGGGTCAACAGAACCGCTGTGGACTTCGGCTGCACGTTCGCTCAACGCCTGCACCATGTCCTGCTGGATTTCCGAAGGCTTGACCACTACGGTTTCAAATTTAGCTTGGGGCACTGGCAGGTTCAACTGGTCGCTGGTCTTGATATCCGCCGCTTCTTTGAACATCGCCATCAGTTCAGGTAAGTTGAAGAACTTCGCAAAACGAGTGCGTGCACGGTATCCGGTGCCTTCGGGCGCAAGTTCAATGGCCGTGGTCGTCTCACCGAAGGTGGATGCCCACGCATCAAAATGGGTCAGCCCTTTCTGCTGCAAGGTGTTGTACTGGAGATAGCGCATGAGGGTGTACATCTCGGTCATGCTGTTACTCAGGGGCGTACCCGTTGCAAAAATCACGCCACGGCCTCCGGTGATTTCATCCAGATAGCGGCACTTGCCGAACATATCGCTGGATTTTTGCGCCTCGCTCGTGCTCAAACCTGCGACATTACGCATTTTCGTGTACAAGTAGAGGTTCTTAAACGCTTGGCTCTCGTCTACAAACAACCTGTCTACGCCCAATTGTTCAAACGTAACCACATCATCTTTACGGTCTGTGCCTTGCAGCTTTTCCAATTTCTGTTTCAAAGACTTGCGCAGCTTTTCCAGCTGCTTTACCGTGAAATGCTCGCCAACCTGCGCTTTCGCTTCTTCGATGGCCTCCTCGATTTCATCCATCTGTTCCTGAATCAGACGCTCCTGTCGTTCTGCGGACAAGGGTATCTTTTCAAACTGGCTGTGTCCGATGATAACCGCATCATAATCACCGGTCGCAATTCTCGCACAGAATTTTTTGCGATTACCGGGTTCAAAATCTTTTTTGCTGGTGACCAGCAGCTTTGCATTGGGGTACAGGCGTAAAAATTCGCTGGCCCATTGTTCCGTCAAATGGTTTGGTACGACAAAAAGACTTTTCTGACACAAGCCCAGACGTTTCAGTTCCATAGCGGAAGCCGCCATCTCAAAACTCTTGCCAGCACCGACTTCGTGCGCCAAAAGGGTGTTGTACCCATACAGCACATGGGCAACCGCATTGCGCTGATGCTCTCGCAAATTGATCTCCGGGTTCATGCCCACAAAATGAATATGACTTCCATCATACTCACGGGGTCGGGTGCTGTTAAAAAGCTCGTTGTACTTTTTTACCAGTAGGGCGCGTCGCTGTGGATCTTTCCAGACCCAGCCAGCAAATGCGTCCTTGATGGCCTGCTGTTTCTGCTGGGCGAGGGTGGTTTCGTTTTGATTCAGCACACGCTTTTCTTTACCATCCTCCTCGATGGTATCATAAACGCGGCTATCACGCAAATTCAAGGTGTCTTCCAAAATCTTGTAAGCATTGGCCCTGCGGGTACCGTAGGTTCAGTGGCCATAATGTCACCAAAGCCAGTAGCAGATTTATTGCTGATCCGCCATTCGGGTCTGTTACCACATAGGAGCTGTGGCATTGTAAAAGGTTGGGCTTGAGCCAAAACCGGGTCTTGCCGCTGCCGGAGCCGCCCACCACCAGCACGTTTTTGTTCCGGGCGTTCTTGGGGTCCGGCGGGCGATTGCTCATCATCAGCCGTTCCGTTTTGGTCAGGATAATGTTGTCTGCAAACTTGGGTGCCATGAACGGCTCAATATCCTTGGTGGTGCCCCACCGGGCAGAGCCGTACTCCATGCCGTGGCGGTACTTCTTGGCGTTTTTACCACGCAAATAAACTGCCAGCCGTAACCCTGCACCGCAGCACAAGCCCACCAGCAGATCCAGCGGATGCAAGCTGGGCAGCGGGTTCGCAAATGCCAGCGGGACAGTGCCCATCATGGACATGATCTTATCGCCCAGTTCTTTGCCCTCGGCAAGCCGCCACGCTTCACCGAAGTTCGTTGCCGCCAGTCCCAGCAAAATATAGGGCAGATACAGCGCCAGCAGCTTTGTCAGCTTTTTCGTGGTCACAGTCCACGCTCCTGTTCCTTGTGCCGGACTTTGCCGGGGAGTTCTGCCGCTGCCTGCACCAGCTCATGCAGTTTTGCCAGCACCGAGGGGCGTTTGTCTTGGTTCAGCAGAGATGCCGAATACTCTTTGAACGCCGAGTGAAAGGCTTCCGCGTCTGGGGCTTTGAAAAAGACCAGATACCGGGGCGGCACCTCGGAGGTGTCCTTGCGGATGGCGTAGTCGATGCCGTACTTTTTGGCATAGCGTTCCAGCCCACGAATGCCGGTCTTGCTGATCTCCACGCTGGACACACCCCGGTTTTGCCGCAGAAGGGTGCGGACGCTTTGCTTACCTTGGGATGCTTTGGACTGGTACAGCCGAAACGCCGCCTTTACCGCCCGGAGGACAGTCCGGGCGGACAGCTTTGTGGTGGAGATCATAATGTTGAATGACTTCTGTTCGATTTCTTCCTGCACTGCCATCACCTCCCGTGCAGCAGGGTGATTTTAGCGGTCATGCTCTGCCGTGGGCTTGGTGCGGGGCTTTTCTGCCGGAGGTTCATCCGGCACCGGCAGCACCAGCAGACGGTTGCCCAGCTTCAGAAAGGCTTCCGGCTGATGGAAAAGCTGCTCATACTTCTGTGCCATCTCCGGGGTCAGGGATGCAAAATCCTCCTCGCCCAGACCCACCACCAGAAAGTCTCCGGCAACGGCATCATACATTTCTCCGTTTTCATCCCGAAGGGCACGATTCAGGGGCAGACCCATGAGCTTGCCGTCATCGTTATAAACGATGGCAACCGGATCTTCAAATGGGTAGCTTGCGCCGATGGAGCCGCCCACCGCCTGCTGCAAGGCTTTCAGGTCGTTATCGATCTCGACCTGCTGCGGATACTGCCCCGGTGCAATTTTCAGCACCGACAAGGTGTTCTCGTTCTGTTCCATTATCGTCCTCCTCGAATTTGATAGAGATCTCCTGCCCGGCATGGGCGGCGTTCAACAGAGCTGCAACAAAGAAGCCGAAAAAAGCGCCGGCTTCAAAAAATGCGAAACCGATAAAAAAGTTCAGCATGGCACACCTCAGTCGATACAGATGCAGGGCAGCTTCTGGCCGTCAGCCATCAGGGTAACGCTGTGGCGCATCAGGTACTTCTGAAAGAGGTAGACCTGATCGATCGTCAGCGAGATGAACTCGCCATCCATATTGGTGCGCACCAGAATGACCGGACCGGTCAGATAGTGCTTGCCCGCCAGTTTCAGCACCTGCGCCGGGTTGTAGCTGAGCAGCAGCGAGCTGTCGGGGATGTTCAGGTACGCATCATCCTCGTCAAAGCAGGGCAGAATGTCGGGAGCCTCGTCCAGCGTGATGACTGTCAGTTCCATATCCGGGGCGATGGCAGCAAAATAGATCTCGCCACTGCTCCTGCTCTCCGACAGTGCCGCACAGATGTGCATATCAATGGTGACTTCCTCGGAACGAATAATGGGATTAGAATCATTTTTCATTGGCATTTTCTCCTTTTTTCTAAAGAAAAAGACCCAACCGGGTCTTTCCAATTCATATCCTGTCAGCGTTCTTCACTGTGCTGACGCTTTTTCTGCCACTGCTCCAGCAGCTTGATGATGGTATCTTCCATCTGTTTGGGCGTATAGCTGCGGGGAAAGTATTTTCTCAGGGTGTCATTTTTGATGGTCACCGTATCAAGCTCGCTCTTTTTCTCCTCGCCCATAATGGCAACGACCGTCTCCGTTGTAAAAGTTCCATCCTGAGCCAGCTTCTTGATACGCTTTGCTTGTGAGACAGAAGGAAAGTTCTGGGTATCATCCATTGCCCGGATCACTTCCTGCTGTTGTTCAGGAGAAAGATAGGAAAGCTCCACAGCAGGATTGAAGGACACGGTTTTGTTATCCACCATGTCCAGCAGTTCTGGAATAAGGTTGGTCAGACGGATGAAACGTCGAACAGTCTCACGACTTTGATTATTCTCTGCGCCCAGCTTTTCATTGCTCCGCAACTTCGACACAACTTGTGTCGAAGTTAAATCTGACCTTGTACCTTGATTTTTCATGGCATCCAACTTCATTTTGTACGCAAACGCTCTCTCGCTGGGCAGAATATGCTCACGCTGCAAATTGCTATCTACCATGAGGATTATGGCAGCATCATCGTCCATCTGGCGCACAATGACCGGCAGGGTTTCCAGTCCGGCCAGCTCCGCAGCGTGTTGACGGCGGTGCCCGGAGATAATTTCATAGCCGCCCTTCGGTCTGGGGCGGGCAATCAACGGCGAAAGCACACCGTACTGCTTGACACTTTCCACGGTATCGCTCATAGAATCATCGTCCAGAACCTTGAAGGGATGGTTCTTGAATGGAAACAGCTCTCCAATCGGAATCTGCTGCACCTGCTCGCGCTGTTCTTCCTGCCGGGATTCTTCGGTGGAAAAAATATCATCGTAGCTGCTCAGACTGGCGTTTACGCTGCTTTTTGGCATCGGCCAGCACCTCCTTCGTCAGAGATTTATAGGCTTCTGCCACTTTGCCTTTCGGGTCATGGACAAAGATGCTCTTACCCGCCGCGCTGATTTCCGCTGCACGGACGGAGTGGGGAATCGTCTGACCGAACACTTTGATGTGCTTTCCGTATGCCTGCCGGATCAGCGTGTCGATTTGTCGGCCATAGTTGGTGCGGTTATCTGTCATCGTCAGCAGGATACCTTCGATTTTCAGCTTTGGATTGATCTGCCGATGCACCTTGTTGATGGTCTGCAAAAGCTGTTCCAGACCTTTCGCGGAAAGGTACTGTGCCTGTACGGGTATCAGAGCAGTGTCTGCCGCTGCCAGTGCGTTCACGGTCAGCATCCCAAGGGAAGGAGTGCAATCCAGCAGAATGAAATCATAGTCGTGCTTTACACTGTCCAGCACCTGTTTCAGCATCTTTTCCCGGTTCATGCAGTTGACAAGGGAAACTTCCAGCCCTGCCAGTTCAATGTTTGCCGGAATCAGGTCAACGCCTTCTGCGTGGTGCAGAATGCCCTCACCGGGCTGAATGGGTTGGTCATTCATGCTTTTGCCATCAGGGTGGAAAGGGTAGTGGGCAGTTCATCGGGCTGCTGCCAGCCCATACTGATGGTCAAGCTGCCCTGCGGGTCAGCGTCCACCAACAGGACTTTCTTGCCTTCCATTGCCAGCCCAATGCCAAGATTTTCACAGGTGGTGGTCTTGCCGGTGCCGCCTTTCTGGTTGACGATGGCTATTGTGGTTGCTTTCTTTGAAATTTTCATCACCTCCGCATCGCTAAGTCGTGGTTGGTTTGGTTCTGGTAGGAAAGCTGCATTGTAGTCGGTGCGTTATACAGAGAAGCAAGCAGATATTGTTTCATGTTTCGGATGGGGCTGCTGTTCTCTGCAAGGCACTTCAGCACAAAGCGGATATGGTCGGCGTTCAGCTTCATAAACCGGCTGCGTACCACCTCGGCGGGCTTATCGTCCCCGGCAATGTGCAGTAGCTTACGGTTGGTAGCGCAGGTATCCACCAGCAAATTCACGATTTGATAGAGGGTATCCTCATCATCCGGGTAAAGCCGGAGAAGAAGGTCTATCTCTATAGAATGTGAAAAATATTCTTCGAGCAGTTCACGATTCTTCATCTTCTCCGATTCGTCGGAAAGGATAAGATTCGTATTATTCATCTCTGTTTTATTCTCTTTCTTCTTAATACCTCGTGATTTTACCGGGTCTTGACAAGCGATTTTAGAGCCACAAGAATCGTCATTATCACGATTCTTGACACTCTCCTTTGAAGATTCTGACGAAAAGTTTTTCACATACACCAAACATGGCTTTCCTTGCCCTCGACGTTTTCGTTCAATCAAACCAAATTTTTCAAGCTCCCGAAGCAGTCGGGTCGCTTTGTTGTCTGCGCAACGCAAAGTCCTCTTGACATCCTCAATCGTGAAGATGATGAACACTCGACCTTTTTTGTCAAACCATTCATTTTTAACAGAAAGGCTCATGCGGTCAAGCAGGATGCCGTACAGAGTTTTGGCATCGGTTGACAGATCTTGAAACCGCTGCTCCTGAAAAAGAGCCTTTGGAATGCGGAAGAACGAAAAGAGTTCTCCGGCCTGTCCGTAAAAGTAGTCAAGGGTCATACAATTCTGTCAAGGATGAAAAAACAACGATGATGCATTGACATGGTTGACAAATCCTCCTTATAGATAATTCGTGCAAACAAAAAGCGCAACTTCGATTGATGAAAATCGAAATTGCGCGATGTAACTTAGCTGGGGGAGAAAAGTCATTTGTCGGGGTCGTTTGACCACAATTTGACCACAAAAGGAATGAAACGTCTTGACATCCAATGAAACAGAATGGTATAATACATTTGAAATTTAACGATACTGAGTCTAGGCAGTATCGGATTGTACATTGTGTTTTCGAGAGAAGCACAATGGGGTTCAAGAGGCCGTGAGTTCGATTCTCGCCACTCGGACCAAATAAAAACGATCCGAACTGTTTCTCGCAAGGGGAGCGGTTCGGATTGTTGCTATGGGCCTATAGCTCAGTTGGGAGAGCGTTCGGTTCGCATCCGAGAGGTCAAGGGTTCGAATCCCTCTAGGTCCACTTTTAGCAGCAGCGTAATTTTAACGCTGCTGCTTTTCTTTTGTATACACATAAGTCACGCACTGGCTTTGGGATCTAGAGGGATTCGAACAGCACGGCCCTGCCGTAGGCAGGGCAAGCAATCAGCCAGTGCAACGGCGACGACCGCAGCCAGTGGCTGAAACAGGGAGGAGCTGTTGGGGCCGCGTTCTGATTTTTCAAAGCCCCGCCAAGGGGCTGCGGAAAAATCAGCTAACGCAACTCGTCGCTGTTGCTTCGTGCGCGGGTCCCGACCAGTAGGAATGTCTACCGGGGAGATTTTCGTTTTTGCCGCATCGTTTTGTACGATGCGGCGTTTTTTATGTCCGAAAAAACTTTGGCAGACCGTGCCGGGCTCCGAACCCTGAAGTCGGATGCGAACCGGGCGGGATTTCCGGGAGGTGTACCGGGGACGGGAGATCTTCAAGCCGCAAAATCAGGCTTGCACAGCCCGGCCCGGATGCGCTATACTACCCTTGAGGTGATAACTATGCGCAGGAAATTCTGGCTGCTGGCGGCGGTCTGCCTGCTGGTCTGCCTGCTGGCGGGCTGCGGGAGCAAAGAACAGACCGTCACGCCGGATTTTGTGCTGACCTATGCGGACAACCAGCCCGCTGATTACCCCACCACCCAGGGCGCGGAGCGGTTTGCGGCGCTGGTCAAAGAGCGCACCGGGGGCAAGGTGGTCATTCAGGTCAAGTCCGGCGGGGAATACGGCACGGAGCAGGAAGTCTGGCAGCAGCTGTCCATTGGCGGCATTGATTTTGCCCGGCTCTCCCTCTCGGTGCTGGCAGCTGACCTGCCCAAGCTGAACGTGCTCCAGCTGCCCTGCCTTTATGAGGATGCCGCCCACATGTGGCGGGTGCTGGACGGGCCCATTGGGGAAGAGTTTCTGCGGGTGTTTGCAGAGCGGGATATGGTGGGCCTGAGCTGGTACGACGCGGGTGCTCGCTCGTTCTACTCCGACAAGTCCCTCCGCAGCCTGGAAGACCTGCAGGGCATGACCATCCGGGTGCAGGACGCCAATGTGGTCATTGATATGGTCAAGCTGCTGGGCGGTGACCCCGTGACACTGGCCTACAGTGACGTCTATGCCGCCTTTGAAACGGATAAAATTGATGCGGCCGAGAACAACTGGCCTGCCTACCTGGCCATGGAACACTACAAGGTGGCCCGGTATTATCTGGTGGACGAGCACAGCCGTGTGCCGGAAATTCAGCTGGCCAGCGGCAAGACCTGGGCAAAGCTGCCGGATGAATACCGCAGTGTCCTCCGGGAGTGTGCCCGGGAGTCCGCCCGGTATGAGCGGGAACTCTGGACCCAGCAGGAGGCCGCCGCCCGCAAGACGGTACTGGCCGCGGGCTGCCGGGAAATTCAGCTCTCGGACGAGGAAAAGGAACGCTTCCGCGAGCTGGTTCAGCCGCTGTATGAAAAATACGCCGGGCCGTATCTCGAACTGGTAAAGAAGATTCAACAAGGGTAAACGAAAAGGCTCTCTCTGCCGCGGCAGAAAGAGCCTTTTAAAAGATCGTTTTATGCCACCAGGCACCACAGCGGGGTGGTGATGAGGGAGAGCGCTGTAGAAACGGCCACGCACTTGCTGGCAAAGGCGGAGTCGCCGTTGTATTTTTCGGCCACGGTGCAGGGATGCCGGATGGTCTTGAGGATAACGGCTTTCCGGTGAGCACGCTTTTCTTCCGGAGTGGTGGGGGCAGCTCCGGCACCTTGCATAAAGTAGCTCACGCCCATTGACCGCATGGCCATCCGCTGGGGGATGAGGAAGATGGAGGTGAGCATCAGGCCCTCAGCACCAAAGATGCCCTCCGTGATACTTCTCCTCACTTTTGGACGCGGCCCCGTGTGTTGAGATTCTGATTCAAAGTATAAAAAATTCTTTGCCGCAAATCAAGGCTTTCACCATGCAACTTCCGGAGAAATGGTATGAAAGAACGGCATGATGTGCCCGCAAACGCCCCAAAAGCGGGTGTCTGGAGCGAAACTGCGGATTTCTCGGAAAACTTTCACAAAAGATGTCGCTTTTCTTTGGCAGATGTGCTATACTAACAATATCTATCAATCATTTGTGAAACAGCAGGGAGGAGAACATTCATGCAGCATGAAACCGTGATCGTGCTGGACTTTGGCGGCCAGTACAATCAGCTGATCGCGCGCCGTGTCCGCGAGAACAATGTCTACTGTGAAATCTATTCCTATAAGACCGACCTTGCCACCATCAAGGCCAAGAATCCCAAGGGCATCATCCTTACGGGCGGACCCAACAGCGTGTATCTGGAGGATTCGCCCACCATCGACCCCGAGATCTTCTCCTGGGGCGTGCCGGTGTTGGGAATCTGCTATGGCAGCCAGCTCATGATGCATCTGCTGGGCGGCCATGTCTGCCGCGCTCCGGAGCGTGAGTACGGCAAGACGGAAGTCTTTGTAGACAACAGCAGCAAGATGTTTGCGGACGTGCAGCCTTCCACCATCTGCTGGATGAGCCACAACGACTACATTGAGCAGGCAGCTCCGGACTTCAAGGTCACGGCGCACACCGTCAACTGCCCGGTGGCAGCTGCGGAAAACGAGGCCAAGGGCCTGTATGCTGTCCAGTTCCACCCGGAGGTGCTCCACACCGCTGAGGGCAAGAAGATGCTCCGTAACTTTGTGTACAATGTCTGCGGCTGCGTCGGCGACTGGAAGATGGACTCTTTCGTGGAGCACAATGTGCAGGCTCTGCGGGAGAAGATCGGCAGCGGAAAAGTGCTCTGCGCCCTGTCCGGCGGTGTCGATTCCTCCGTGCTGGCTGCCATGCTGGCCAAGGCCATCGGCAAGCAGCTGACCTGCGTCTTTGTGGACCACGGCCTGCTGCGCAAGAACGAGAAAGAGGAAGTCTGTGCCGTCTTTGGCCCGGGCAATGCCAACGGCTTTGATATCAACTTCATCTGCGTGGATGCCCGCGAGCGCTACTTCAGCAAGCTGGCAGGTGTCACCGAGCCGGAGCGCAAGCGGAAGATCATCGGCGAGGAGTTCATCCGTGTGTTCGAGGAAGAGGCCAAGAAGATCGGTAAGGTAGATTTCCTGGCACAGGGCACCATCTACCCGGATGTGGTCGAGAGCGGCCTGGGCGGCGAGTCTGCCGTCATCAAGAGCCACCACAACGTTGGCGGCCTGCCCGACACCGTGGACTTCAAGGAGCTGGTGGAGCCCCTGCGCAACCTGTTCAAGGACGAAGTCCGTCAGGTTGGCCGTGAGCTGGGCCTGCCCGAGTATCTGGTGAGCCGTCAGCCGTTCCCCGGCCCCGGCCTGGGCATCCGCATCATCGGCGAAGTGACCCCCGAAAAGGTTGCCATTGTGCAGGATGCCGACGCCATCTGGCGCGAGGAAATCGCCAAGGCCGGCCTCGACAAGGAAATCAATCAGTATTACGCAGCTCTGACCAACATGCGCAGCGTGGGCGTCATGGGAGATGAACGCACCTATGATTACGCCGTGGCCCTGCGCGCCGTCACTACCACCGATTTCATGACCGCTGAGAGCTATAACATGCCCTGGGATGTCCTGGGCACTGTCACCAGCCGCATCGTCAATGAAGTCAAGCATGTCAACCGCGTCTTCTACGATTGCACCGGTAAACCGCCGGCAACGATCGAGCTCGAGTAATCTGCAAACCCTGAAAAGTATTGATGCAATGCAATATTTTGAGAGTCAAAAGGCTCTGTGATACTGCTTTGATACTATCAAGCGATTATTCATAAAGAGAGACATGAGAATGCCCTCTGAGAAACGGTAAGTTTTTCAGAGGGCATTTTTGTGTCTTTTATTCTTTACGCCACTTTTTCTTCGGCTCGTACCGGCCGCAGTCGTCGGCGGTCTGGGGCCAGTTGAGCTTCCATTCCAGATACTCTTCTTTGGTGATCTCGCCCTCCCGGAGCTGCTCTTACGGAGCTGCCACTCCTTTAAGAAATCATCCAGCAGACGATAGCGGAAGCTGACTGCCATGTGCTTTTCCGGGAAATCTGGGTCGGTGGTGTCTATGACTTCGTAGAGCCGGGTGCCGGGATAGTGCTCGTCCAGCTCGAACAGAGTGTACATCACATCCTCTGCGGCGTACAGGGTCGGCTCATAGAGGGAACGGTAGTTCACGTCCAGCACCTCCGCAATCTTGCGGAGCAACTCTTCTTTAGGAGTGCGGGTGTTGCTTTCGTATTGTGCGATGCGGATGTCTGCGCTTTTCTCCTCAAACCCGATGGCAATGCCCAGTTCTTTCTGGGTCATACCTCGGAGGTTGCGGGCACGTTTGATGCGGTCACCGACTGCCATGCGATTACCTCCTGACTTATTGCAGTCCAACTTTTGATTCGTTGACAACACCGTTGGACTGCATATCGCAAATAGGTTGGTTTTGTCGTAAGGTGCTTTAACCTTGCGATAAACATTTTTGTTAAGTATAGTATAGCACAGAAAAACAGGAGGTGCAATAGAAAATAAACAAAAAAGTTTAAGATTTTACCCGAAAACCTCTTGACTTAACGGAATGTGTTTAGTATAATGAGAACACGAAAAGATAAGCAAAAATGCTTAGTAAAATTGAATGACCGCCAAACTGACCCAAACCGCCAAGACCTTCCGAAAGGAAGTGAGCGCTCCGTAAGGGGACGGCACAGCACCGCAAAGGGGATATGCCTGCCGGAAGTCAGCGAGGATGAAGCGGCACCGAAACGAAACCGACAAGGAAAGGACAAAAAATGGCAAACAGCATTTTTATCAAGGCAGACGAGCTGGCAAAGGAGCTGGACATCTCCCAGGGTCTGGCGTACAAGATGATCGCCCAGTGGAACGAGGAACTGAAGGCCAAGGGTTACACGACCGTAGGAGGCCGGGTGAGCAGGAGGTATTATCAGGAGAAGATCTACGGGGCAGGAGAGGAGTGATAGGATGCCAGCCTACAAGGACAGCAAACAGGGCACATGGTACGCTTCCTTCTACTTCGAGAACTGGCAAGGTGTGAAGCAGAAGAAGCTGAAACGGGGGTTTGCCACCAAGAAGGACGCTCTGGCGTGGGAGCGGGAGTTCCTTCTTCAGCAGGCAGCAGACCTGACCATGACCTTTGAAGCCTTCGTGGAAATTTATATCACAGACAAGAAAAAGCGACTCCGGGAAAACACATGGTTTACCAAGGAGCATATCATCCGAACGAAAATCTTGCCGTACTTCAAGGAAAAACGGCTCAGTGAGATCAGGCCGCGGGATGTGATCGCATGGCAGAACGAGATGCTGAACTACCGGGACAAAAATGGCAAGGCCTACTCGCCGACCTACCTCAAGACGCTGCATGGACAACTCAGTGCCATTCTGAATCACGCCGTCCGGTTCTACGGGCTGAAATCAAACGCAGCAGCCACAGCCGGGTGCATGGGGTCAGAAAAGCACAAGGAAATGCTTTTCTGGACAAAGGAAGAGTACCTCAAGTTCACAGAGGTCATGATGGACAAGCCGCAATCCTACTACGCCTTTGAAGTCCTCTACTGGTGCGGCATCCGGGAGGGCGAGCTGCTGGCTCTGACTCCGGCAGACTTCGACTTGGACAAGGGGCTGCTCTCCATCACCAAATCCTATCAAAGGCTGAAAGGCCGGGATGTGATCACTGACCCGAAAACGCCCAAGAGCGTCCGGGTCATTCAGATGCCACAGTTTCTGACGGACGAGATCAGAGACTATCTGAAATCCCTCTACAAAGTCCAGCCAGACCAGCGGATCTTTGAGGTGACCAAGAGCTACCTGCACCACGAGATGGACAGGGGAGCCAAGGCAGCCGGGGTGAAGCGGATCCGAATCCACGACCTGCGGCACTCCCATGTGTCGCTGCTGATCGAGATGGGCTTTTCGGCTCTGGCAATCGCAGACCGGGTAGGGCATGAGAGCGTGGACATCACCTATAAGTACGCCCACCTCTTCCCCTCAAAGCAGCAGGAGATGGCGCAGAAGCTGGACATGGAGCGAAAGGAGGGATGAAGATGGAACGAGTACTCGACCAGCAAGGCCGCTGGCGGAACAAGGTGGTAGCCTTCCGAATGTCCCCGGAAGAGGACGAGGTTCTGGAAGCCAAAGTAAAGCTCTCCGGGCTGACCAAACAGGAGTATATCATCCGCCGTCTGACCGACCGGGAAATCATCGTAGTAGGCAACCCAAGGGTCTACAAAGCCCTGCGAGACCAGATGAAGCTGATCTATCAGGAATTGCAGCGGCTGGCCGTGGATGAAGAGGTTCCGCCGGACTTGCTGGAGACCCTGCAAATGGTGGCTCTGACGTTGAACGGACTTAAGGAGGAATGCGAATGACGGACAATAGAAAAACGACCGTACCGGGTGCATCTGTTGGCGCAGATGCGGTACAGTCGTCTGATAAAATTACCATCAATATTATAACAAATTCGGACAAGCAAATCAATCTGCAAGCCGCGAAAAAGTCAAACAATTTCGGGCTGAACACGGTATCAATGACCGAGCTGTACGACACAGTGTATCCACCTCGGAAACCCATCGTGAACGACTTGCTGTACAGTGGCACCTACCTCTTCGTAGGTGCGCCCAAGGTAGGAAAGTCCTTCTTCATGGGGCAGCTCGCCTACCATGTGGCGATGGGGCTTCCGCTGTGGGAGTACGAGGTGCATCAGGGCACCGTCCTCTACCTTGCATTGGAGGACGATTACGCCCGGCTGCAGCGGCGGCTCTCCCGGATGTTCGGGGTAGAGGAGACCAGCAATCTCTACTTCGCAACGCAAGCTAAGTCCGTGAGCGAGGGACTTGACCAGCAGTTGGAAGGATTCATCCGGGAGCACCCGGATGTACGGCTCATCATCATCGACACCCTGCAGAAGGTGCGGGAGATCGGCGGTGACCGATACAGCTACGCCAGCGACTACGAGATCGTGACCAAACTGAAAACTTTCAGCGACAGGTACGGCATCTGCCTGCTGGTGGTTCATCACACCCGGAAGATGGAAGCCGAGGACAGCTTTGATATGATCTCCGGCACCAACGGTCTGTTGGGTGCAGCGGATGGCGCGTTCATCATGCAGAAGAAGCGGCGCACGGACAACACCGCACTACTGGACATCGTGGGGCGTGACCAGCCGGATCAGGAGCTGACATTGGAGTTTGACCGGGAACGCTGCGTGTGGGAGTTCCAAGGAGCCGAAACGGAACTTTGGAAGCTGCCGCCCGACCCGCTTCTGGAAGCGGTGGCAAAGATGCTCACCCCGGAACAGCCGGAGTGGAGTGGTGCGCCCACGGAACTGCTGGAACGTCTGCCGGGTATGAGCATACAGGCAAACATCCTGACCCGGAAGCTGAATGTGAGTGCCGACAGGCTCTACAACGACTATGGGATTCGGTACGAAAGCAGGCGCACCCATGAGGGCAGGGTGGTCAAATTAACGCTGGAAAATTCTGGGGCGTGACGATTCGTGACGGTTGTGACGGTATTTTTGCTACTATGTAAAATACCGTCACAATCGACACAACCGACACGGGATGGTGATAATGATGAAAAATGTGCAGATTTCGCAGGAACTTTTCGTCGCCTTGCTGCATTATCATTTAAGCGGCGAAAATGAGTACGAAGAGGTCATTGAGCAGGGCTTGGAGCAAAAATTGGATGCGATGTTGCGGCATGAGCTGTATGCCCAGTACAAGACAGCACCCACCGAGGAACAGCGGGAGCAGGCTCGGCAGGAGTATCTGGACAGACGAGGCGTGCCAGAAAGCTTCCGCTGGTGAGTCCCTCTATTGGCAAAGTACAGGAGCGTGTCACGCTCCTGTGAATGCAATCACGCAGGAAGGTGGTGTTGGACCGGGCAGCGGCGAGGTACAGCGTAACCCCGTCCGCAGACGGAAGCCCCCGGCAGCGCAAAGGCATCTTTTGATGGACGGAACGTCTGTCAAAAGTGCTTTTGCGTTACTTTCGACGAAAGTAACAAAGCCTTTGCCGTGTCCGGCACCAGTTACTTCCACAGAGAAAGGACGTGCGATTGAAAAGAACCATTTCCGCAATGCGGGATCCCGGCTCCCTCAACCATAACCGGAGAAGTTTCACCGCTGAAAACGTAGACCCGAAGCGCAGCAGCCTGAATGTCGTGTACCGGGATGAGTCGATTCAGAAGGTGTACCACGAACTGTTTGACGAGGCAGTGAAGCGTTACAATGCCAAGCAGAAGCGCAAGGACCGCTGTATCGACGACTACTATGAGCACCTGCGGACAGGCAAGCAGGAAAAGCTCTTCCATGAGTTGATCGTCCAGATCGGCAACAAAGATGATATGGGCGTCCTGACCGAGAACGGCGCACTGGCAAAGGAACTGCTTGACGAGTATATGCAGGGGTTCCAAGAACGTAACCCGACACTGCGGGTGTTCGGAGCTTTCCTCCACATGGACGAAGCTACGCCCCATCTGCACATCGACTTCGTGCCGTATGTGTCCGGCTGGAAGGGCAAAGGACTGGACACCAAGGTGTCCCTGAAGCAGGCGCTGAAAGCCTTGGGCTTTGCAGGCGGTTCTAAACGGGAATCCGAGCTGAACCAGTGGATCAACGCCGAGAAAGAGCAGCTTGCCGCCGTGATGGAGCGGCACGGCATCGAGTGGGAACAGAAAGGCACCCACGAAGAGCACCTGTCTGTGCTGGACTTCAAAAAGCAGGAGCGTAGTAAAGAGGTAGCGGCTCTGGAAGCTGCCAAGCAGGAGTGCCAGACCGACCTGACCGAGATGCAGGAACAGCTGGAAACAGCGCAGACAGCCGTAGAAGCCGCTGAACAGCGGGTACAGAAAGCAGAGCTGACCTACCAGAAGCAGAGCCAGAAGCTGAACAAGCTGGCTCCCATTATGGAAGGTTTGGAAAACCTGTCAGCGCAATACTCCCAGCGGCCAGAAGAATGGGTGCCAGAAGCAGCCACATTTGAGACCGCCAAGAGCTATCGGGAGAAGAAGGCCATGCCGCTGATCCAGAAGTTGGTGAAGGTACTCTTTGCCCTCCATCGGAAGTACTGGGAGGTCAAGGATGAGCGGGATAAGTATCTGCACTTCTATCAGGACGAGAAGAAAGCTACCCATCATCTAAGCCAGCGGCTGAAAGAGGTGGAGGCTGAAAACTCTCAGCTCTATGCGATGAAACGTGATTTCAGGCGAGTATGGAACTATTTCGGTGCCGAAAGATGCAGCAGGTCATTGGGCTTATGAGGGAGCAGGAGCAGACTGCGGATAGAAGCCAGAAGAAGAACAGGCAGAACAGCGTAGAGCTGTAAGCATAGCAGACCCCCGTCAGCGAATGTTGGCGGGGGTCTGTACATTATAGGGGCAACTCTTCGGAAAATCCGAAGAGTTCAGGGCAGTTGTTAAGCGTTGCTTAATAACTTGGGCAGTCTGTCAACTATCCGGGATTTTTGGATGGTTCGAGTTTAGCAGTTGGAACTATTAAGAAAAACTTAATGGTTGGACGTGCCAGAGAAAATAGAATGATATAAAGATATAATTTTAAGTTAAAGCTTCTCGAAAGATACCATGGCAGAAAGAGAGTTTCTCATTTTTGCATGGCGATCTGCGGACAGAGCCTTTTCACGAGAGGTGTCGGCGTAGCCGAGGACAAGGATGTTGACCGGTTCAAGGTTGTCGGGAATCTTAAATTCAGCCTTCAGGATGTCCGGCTTGAAATAGCATACCCATACGCTTCCTAAACCTAAGTAGGTGGCTTCCATCATCATGTGGTCGGTAATGATGCTTGCATCAATATAGGTCAGCTTTTTACCATCAAAGGGACGTGTCCAGACCTTATTTGTATCGCTGCAAACGATAATTGCCAGCGGCGCACCATAGATATTTGTGGCCTTTCCAATTTTACGAAGGCCCTCATCACTCTGCACTACAATCAGGTGTTGAGGCTGGCAATTACCACCCGTGGGTGCAACGTAAGCTGCCTCTAAGATGGCATCCAGCTTTTCCTTCTCAACCTTCTGCTTTGTGTAAGCGCGTACACTATACCGTTTCTTTGCAAGTGTCAAAAAATCCATAATGTGATGGTCCTTTCTGAAAGTGTAAATTTGTGTAGGGTCTTGATAATTCAGTCGGCCTATGCTATGATTTTATCAGTCGTTTTCAAAAAAGCAAGAACGCACTTTTTTGTTATATACTACCTAAAAAGATAGTGTAGGGAAGAGAAAAATGAAATGTCCAAGTACCTTTAGCTGCCCGGTTGAAGCAACCCTCGATTTGATTGGTGGGAAATATAAAGCACTTATTCTGTGGCATTTGATTGATAATACCTTGCGCTTTAATGAGATAGGAAAGTTGATTCCCAAGGCTACGCCTAAAATGCTGACACAGCAGCTTCGGGAGCTTGAAAATGATAACTTGGTTATTCGGAAAGTTTATCCTGTTGTGCCGCCAAAGGTAGAATATTCGCTCAGCGACTTTGGGAGAAGCATCATTCCTATTTTGGATGCGATGTGTAAATGGGGAGAAAACTATCTGGCAGATGCAAGCAAGAAGTAATCCTTAAAAGACAGTTGCTTCCTGAACGTAAATACGTTATAATAATCACAGAGATCCCGCTGGTTGTGTGATACTATCCTGATACTAAAAAATCAGCAAGCCGCATCTACCACGGTAATCTCATGGAAAAATGAACATCCCCAAATAGCATCACTAAACAAATTTGTTTAGTTAAGATCTAAACTTACCGAGCTCGAGTGATCGAAGAATAATTTGAAAGCCCCGGAAAGGTTCGAGAAATCGAAACTTTCCGGGGCTTTTTTGACATCATGACATCACAAAACGGGCCGTGACATCACCTGTTTTCAGCCTAGCCGAGTGACATCAAATCAGAGTCATCGTTGTTAGAAGTGGGGGAGCCGATGGCCTCCAGCTTCGACACAAGCTCCTGCTGCTTGTTGGGGTACAAATGGGCATAAGTTCGCATGACGACGGGAACAGTATCGCCGATGCGCCTCGCCACCAGAACGATGGAGTAGCCCAGCTCAATGCAGAGGGAAACGTGGCTGTGCCGAAGATCATGGACGCGAATGTCCGGCAGATAGGTTATATAAAAAATGAGAGGGCTCGCAAGTCCTCTCATTTTTGCGTATCCGGAAATCAAATTTTTCCCTCGCCGTCCAGTGCCTCTTCCAGCGTGTGCCAGGCCAGTACGGCGCACTTGACGCGGGCGGGGACATGGGCAATGCCCTGCAGGGCGGCCACGTCTTCCAGATCATCCAGCTGCTCCGGCGTGATTTTGCCCTTGATCATATCAAAATACAGGCCGATGAGGCGGCGGGCGTCCTCCACGGTGCGGCCCTTGACCAGGTCGATCATCAGGGAAGCAGAGGCCTGGGAGATGGCGCATCCTGTGCCGATGAAGCCGGCATCCTCGATCTTTCCGTCCATGACCCGGAGCTGCAGGGTGATGTCATCGCCGCAGCTGGGGTTGACGCCCTCTAGGCTGTGGGTGGCACCCTCCACCGGGTGGCGGTTCTGCTTGCTGCGGCTGTTTTCGGTAATGATCTGTGTATAGAGCTCGTTCAGGTTCATAAGCCCATCACCTTTCGTACGTTTTCCAGATTATTCAGCAGGGCGTCCACGTCTTCTTCCGTGTTGTAGAGGGCAAGACTTGCCCGGCAGCAGGAGCCGATGCCCAGGAAATCCATCAGGGGCTGGGCACAGTGGTGTCCGGCACGGATGGCCACACCGCCTGCATCCAGGATGGTGGCGACATCGTGAGGGTGGACATCCTGCACGTTGAACGACACCACGCCGAACCGCTTGTCCGCCACGGGTTCGCCGTAGACGGTCAGCCAGGGCATGGAGGCCATTCCCTGGAGCATTCGCTCCAGAAGGGCATGTTCGTGGGCCATCATGGCATCCCAGCCAATGGCGTCCATATAATCCAGTGCGGCTGCAAAGCCGACCTCACCGCCCACGTTCCGGGTGCCCGCCTCAAACTTGCGGGGGCCCTCGGCCCAAGTGGCCGTATGCTCATGCACGGCACCGATCATGTCACCGCCGCTGAGGAACGGGGGCATCTTATCCAGCAGCTCCTTGCGGGCATAGAGGGCTCCCATGCCCATGGGGGCGTAGAGCTTGTGGGCGGAGCAGGCCGCAAAATCCACATCCAGCTTTTTGACATCAACGGGCATGTGCGGGGCGCTCTGGGCGCAGTCCAGCACCACCACAGCGCCCACCGCGTGGGCCCGTGCCACAATTTCTTCCACCGGGGCACGCAGGCCCAGCACATTGGACACCATGCCGATGGCGACCAGTTTGGTCTTGGAAGTGATCTTTTTGTCCAGCTCCTCGGCGGTCAGGTGGCCGTCCGGGCCGGGGTAGAGGTACACGAGCTTGGCACCCGTTGCTTTCACCACCCGCTGCCAGGGCACCAGATTGGAGTGGTGCTCGGCCACAGAGATCACGATTTCGTCGCCCTCATGCAGGAAATGCAGGCCATAACTGTAGGCCACCAGATTCAAGGATTCGGTGGTGTTCTGGGTGAAGACGATCTCATCATCCTCGGCCCCAAAGAACCGCGCCACCCGGTGGCGGGCTCCTTCGTGGGCGTCGGTGGCACGCATGGCCAGCTCATACACGCCCCGGTGGGGGTTGGCATTGTCTTTCTGGTAGTAGTGCAGCACGGCATCCAGCACCTGCTGGGGGTGCTGGGTGGTGGCGGCGCTGTCCAGATAGACCAGCCGATTGCCGTTTTCGTCAGCGGCCAGAATGGGGAAATCTTTCACCCAAGGGTTGTTCTGTGTGGTCAGCATGTCTCATCCAGCCTCCTTGCTGCTTCGGTGCGTACTTCCTCCCGCAGAGCTTCCAGCGGGATCTTTTCAATGGCGGGGGCAAAGCGGGCGTCCACCATCAGGCGGCGGGCCTGGGCCTCGTTCAGGCCACGGGAGCGCAGATAGTAGAGTTTTGCTTCGTCCAAGCGGCCAATGGAGGCCGCGTGCTGGCCCTCGACTTCTTCCTCTCCGCAGAGGATCAGGGGAGCGGTGCGGTTGCGGGCGTGGGGGCTGAAGAGCAGCACATCCTCGCTCTCATGGCCGACGCCCCGCTTGGCGCCCCGGCGGAAATCAATGGTGCCGCGCAGGATCTTATCGGTATTGCCGGTCAGGACGCCAGCGGTGTGCATCTCGCACAGGGTGTCCTTAGCAGTGTGGATGGAGACATCATTGTAATCCAGCACGGCATCCTCGCCGCCAAAATAGACGGCGTCCAGGTCATATTCACTTTTGGGAGTGCCCAGCATGGCGCGGGTGCCGCAGGCGGAAAGACTTCCGCCCAGCTCCACACGCACCTGCTCCACTTTGGCACCGGGGCCCTCTTCCACGGCCACGGCGTTCCAGCGGCGGGCCTTGCTGCCCAGCAGCTGAATCTGTACCAGTTTGACATGGGCACCCTCTCCGGTGCGGATGCGGGTGAGGGAAGCGGCCACACCGTTTTCGGCGTCGCCACGCACCACCTGCACCAGCGTCACGCTGCTGTGGGCTTTTGCGTCCAGCGAGAACACGCTCAGGGCCGTGGGGTGGGCGGCGTCCAGTGTGACTTCAAACTGGACGGGGTCGTTTACCTCCACGCCCTCGGCCACGGTGAGGGCCGAGCGGACATTGGCGTTCCCCAGCAAAAATGCATCGGTCTCTGCACCCATGCCGCTCTCGGCAAAGGTGGTAAAATCTTCTTCGGCTTCCCCCACACCGGCGGGCAGGGTAAAGGCAAGGTTCACCTCGCCCCAGTCGTCCGCCGGGACAGCGGGCAGTGCCGCCGCTTTGGGGGCGGAATTGACACCGCACTGGTTCCAGGTGGGGACAGGCAGGCGGTTCATGTTTAAATCATTCATCGTTCCCGGCCTCCTTTCAGCCAATGCTGCCTTTCATTTCCAGATGGATGAGGTTGTTCATCTCCACGGCGTACTCCACGGGCAGCTCCTTGGCAATGGGCTCTGCAAAGCCGCCCACGATGAGGGCCCGGGCGTCCTCTTCCGAGAGGCCGCGGCTCATCAGGTAGAAGACGGCTTCCTCGCTGATGCGTCCGATCTTGGCCTCATGGCCCACATCCACGGCATCGCAGCGAATGTCCATTTCCGGAATGGTATCGGAGCGGGAGCGGTCATCCAGCATCAGGCTCTCGCAGGAGACAGCCGACTTGGAGCCCGTGGCATTGGGCAGCACGGTGACAGAGCTGCGGAAGTTGGAGACGCCGCCGTCCCGTGCAATGGATTTGGTGGTGATGTGGGAGCTGGTGTTGGGAGCAGCATGAACCACTTTTGCACCGGTGTCCAGATCCTGTCCGGCACCCGCAAAAGTGATGCCGGTAAACTCCATCCGGGCACCCTCGCCCGCCAGAATGCTCATGGGGTAGAGGCAGGAGGTGTGAGAGCCGAACGAGCCGGACACCCACTCGATGGTGCCGCCCTTTTCCACCTTGGCACGCTTGGTGTTCAAGTTGTACATGTTCTTGGACCAGTTCTCAATGGTGGAGTAGCGCACCCGGGCGTTCTCACCAACGTAGATCTCCACGCAGCCTGCGTGAAGGTTGGCTACATTATATTTAGGAGCGGAGCAGCCTTCAATGAAGTGGAGGTAAGCGCCCTTGTCCACAATAATTAAGGTGTGCTCAAACTGGCCGGCACCCGGCGCGTTGAGCCGGAAGTAGGACTGCAGCGGAATCTCCACACTGACACCCGCCGGGACATACACGAACGAGCCTCCGCTCCAGACCGCGCCGTGCAGGGCGGCAAACTTGTGGTCAGTAGGGGGCACCAGCTTCATAAAGTGGGTACGCACCATTTCGGCATAGGGGCCGTTGAGGGCACTCTCAATATCGGTGTAAACCACGCCCTGTGCGGCCACCTCGGCCTTGACGTTGTGGTAGACCACTTCGGAGTCATACTGGGCACCCACACCAGCCAGCGAAGCTCGTTCGGCCTTGGGGATGCCCAGCCGCTCAAACGTGTTTTTGATGTCGTCGGGCACCTCGCTCCACTTGCCCCGCATCTCAGTCTTGGGGCGGACATATGTGACGATATTGCTCATGTCCAGCCCCTCGATGGAGGGCCCCAGTTCTGCACCGGCATGGAGTTGTAGACGCGCAGGCTCTTCTGGCGGAAAATGCGCATCCACTCGGGGTCATTCTTTTCCTCGGAAATCTTCTCGACGATCTCCGGGGTCAGGCCGGAATGGACCTCAAAGGCAGCGTTGGGCTTGTCCTTGATGTCGTAAATGCTGCGGTCCACCTCGGCAACGTCGGTCTTTTCTGTTTCAAAGGCTCTCATTTGGCTTCGTCCTCCTTCAGCGCGCGGAAGCCCTCCTCGATGATCTCATTGACCAGGCTTCCGTCGCCGGTGCGCACGATGTGGGCGTCGTCCAGCACATGGACGTAGTCCACATGCAGGCCCTCCAGGATTTTGGCGTTGTGGGTGATGATGATAAGGGCGTTGTCCTTGTTGTGGTAAGCGCGCACGCCCTGTGCTACCGTCTTCACGGCATCCACGTCCAGGCCGGAGTCCGTCTCGTCCAGCAGGGCCAGAGAGGGTTTGAGCATCAGCAGCTGCAAAATCTCACTCTTCTTCTTCTCGCCGCCGGAGAAGCCTACATTCAAATAGCGGTCGGCATAGCTCTCATCCATGCCCAGCGCTTCCATCTGCTGGGCCAGCTCCTTGCGGAACGCAAACACTTTGACGGGCTTGCCGGTAATGGCGTTCTGGGCCGTGCGCAGGAAATTCTCCAGCGTGATGCCGGGGATCTCTTCGGGGGTCTGGAACGAGAGGAACATGCCCAGCTTTGCCCGCACATCGGCAGGCTCGTGGGTCACATCCTGACCCTTGAAAATGATCTGGCCGCGGGTAACGGTATAACGGGGGTCGCCCATCAGGGCGCTCATCAGGGTGGATTTACCGGCACCGTTGTGGCCCATCAGAACATGGGTCTCACCGGGATAAATGGTCAGGTTCAAACCGTCCAGAAGCACTTTCTGCTCCTCGCCTACGGTAACCTGCAGATCTTTGACTTCCAGCAGGGGACTGCTCATGGAATACACCTCCAAATGATATCAGGGACTGCATGGCTTGGGATTGAATCCCGAGTGATGCGGTAGGATTACTCTCTGGCCTTATACTATACCACTCCGCTATGGATTTCAAGCCCCGTCAAAATTTGTTAACACTCTTTGGCATTCGGCACAAGAAAAAAAGAGCCCGGTGCAGGTGGTTTGTGCAAGATGGCAGAGGGCGAAAAACGCCTGAGGCAAACGTATGGCAAAAGATTTTTGTCCGCCATCCTTTTTCATCATTTTGCCGTTTTTGTCGCTTGCTTTTTAAAAAAAGTTGGGTTAATATTACATTTGTACAAATTTTGTCTGCTTTTCTTTTGCAAATTCACAAATAGGAGGCACCCTATGAAGAAACTGTCACGGCTGCAAAAGGCCGTATCAGCTGCCGAAGAACCGCGCGGCGGCCCGGGGATACTCACCCAGGCCCCAATTTGCCGAGAGGAGGGAACACGATGACCGAGCAGGAACAGCCCAAAAACGATTTTATGCACAAGCTCGCGCTGCAAATTGTTGAGCGGCGCAACCTTGTGTTCCTCATTGTCATTCTGGGGGCCGTCTTCACCATCTTCTCCCGCAGCTGGGTCAAGGTGGAAAGCGACTTGACCACCTATCTGCCCAAGACCAGCGAGACCCGCATGGGCCTGGACATTATGGAGAAAGAGTTTACCACCTACGGTTCTGCCGATGTCATGGTGGCAAACATCACGCCGGACGAGGCAGACCAGCTTAACGACGAGCTGGCGGGCCTCAGGGGCATCCAGATGATCGAGTACGATGATACCACCGCCCATTATAATAATGTATCGGCGCTGTACTCCATCACATTCGATTACCCCGAGGACGACGACCAGTGCCTGGAAACGCTGGAAAGCGTCAAGGAGTACCTGAAAGACTACGATATCTACGTTTCCACCTCGCTGGGCAATACGCAGGAGGAGACGATTGAGCGTGAAGTCAATGTCATCATGGTGTATGTTGCCGTCATCATTGTGGTGGTGCTGATCTTCACCTCCCAGACCTATGCGGAAGTTCCCGTGCTGCTGCTCACTTTCGTGGTGGGCATGATCCTCAACATGGGCACCAACTTCCTGCTGGGCACCATCTCGTTCGTTTCCAACTCGGTCACGAACATTCTGCAGCTGGCCCTTTCTCTGGACTACGCCATCATCTTCTGCAACCATTTTAAAGAAGAACACGAGACCCTGCCCTTGAAAGAGGCGGTCATCGAGTCGCTGGCCAAGAGTATTCCGGAGATCAGTTCCAGCTCCCTGACCACCATCGGCGGTCTGGTGGCCATGCTGTTCATGCAGTTCAAGATCGGCCCGGATATGGCCATCTGCCTGATCAAGGCCATCCTGTTCTCCATGCTGTCGGTCTTCGTGGTCATGCCCGGCCTGCTGATGCTGTTTGGCCCTTACATGAGCAAGACCAAGCACCGCAACTTTGTGCCCAAGATCTCGTTCGTGGGCCGCTATGCTTACAAAACCCGCAAGATCGTTCCCATCGTCTTTGCAGTGGTGCTGGTGTTTGCCTACCATTTCCAGACACAGTGCCCCTACGCCTATGGCTACGGCCCGATCAAGACGCCAGTGCTGAATGAGACGCAGATCGCCGATAACATGATCGACGAAAACTTTACCAAGTCCAACCTGGTGGCTCTCGTCGTACCAAAGAACGACGATTACCGGGTGGAAGCAGCCATGATCAAAGAACTGGAAAGCCACGATGAGGTGGACCACACCCGCGGCCTTTCCAACATCGAGGCCATGGACGGCTACATGCTGGAAGACCGGCTCACTTCCCGCCAGTTCTCTGAGATGGCGGGCCTGGATTACGAGCTGGCCCAAGTGGTCTACACAGGCTACGCGTTGGAAAATGATGAGTACGGCCAGGTCATTGGCAACTTCTCCAACTACAGTGTGCCGCTCATTGATATGTTCCTCTACGTCTGTGACGAGGTCGATTCCGGCATTGTCAGCCTGGACCAGGATCAGATCGACGACCTGCATGATGCCCAGACCCAGATGCTGAGCGCAAAGGCCCAGCTGCAGGGCGCGGATTACAACCGTATTCTGGTCTACCTGAACCCCAGCCTCCAGAGCGGGGATGAGATGTATGAGTTCACCGACCAGATGCGCACCATCGCCCGGAAGTATTACCCGGACGGCGACATCTATCTGGCGGGCGACGCCACCAACGAGTACGACTTCCAGAAGTCGTTTGCCATCGACAACATCGTGGTCAGCGTGGTCTCCGTGCTGATCGTCCTGATCGTCCTGCTGTTCACGTTCCAGTCAGTGGCAATGCCCATCCTGCTGATCCTCGTCATCGAGGGCGCGATCTGGGTCAACTTCTCCATCCCCGCTTTTATCCACACGCCGCTGTACTTCATGGGCTACCTGATCGTCAGCTCCATCCAGATGGGTGCAAACATCGATTACGCCATCGTCATTGCAACCCGATACAACGAGCTGCGGGATAAGATGGACCATAAGACGGCCATGATCGAGACGCTGAACTTTGCGTTCCCCACCATCCTCACCTCCGGCACCATCATGACGGTGGCCGGTACCCTGATCGGTCAGATGACGTCCGATGCCTGCATCGTGGGCATCGGCCAGTGCCTGGGCCGCGGTACCATCATCTCCATCTTCCTGGTACTGTTCGTCCTGCCGCAGATCCTGCTGGTGGGCGGCAAGCTGGTGGATATGACATCGTTCTCCATGCATCATGTGGTGCTCCACACCAATACGGCCAGCGGCCGGGTGCGAGTCAACGGCATGGTGCAGGGCGAGGTGCACGGCTCGGTGGCTGGCACCATGAACGCCATCGTGGACGGCGATGTCCACCTGACCGTTCTCTCGGGCAAAATCTTACAGGAGGTGCAGGAGGAAAACCATGATGAACCCAAAGCAGAACCGAAACAGTGAGTCTGCGGCGGGCAGCACCCGGCTGCTGCACCGCCTGACCGCTGCGCTGCTGGCCCTTGTGCTGGCAGTGAGCATTGCATTGCCGGTCTTTGCGGCTGATGAAGCGCAGACCGACACCGTTTATATCAACAGCGTGCAGGACCTGCTGGCCTTTGCTGAGAATTGCGGCTACGACCAGTGGTCCCGCGGCAAGACCGTGATCCTGCAGGAAGACCTCTCGCTGGAGGATACGGAGTGGGCCCCCGTTGCGTCGTTCAGCGGCGCGTTCAAGGGCAACGGCCACACCATCTCGGATGTCAGCCTCATGGGGGCTTATTCTCCAGCCGGCTTCTTCGGCATCCTGGAAGAGGGCGGTTCCATTCAGGACCTTACCATCAAGGGTGTGGTCAATCCCGCTGGTACCCAGAAGACCGCAGGCGGTCTGGTGGGCACCAACTACGGCACCATCATCAACTGCACGTTCTCCGGTGCTGTCCACGGCGAGGAGGAGGCGGGCGGTCTGGTGGGCCGCAATGAGACGAGCGGAACCATCGACCACAGCACCTCCCGTGCCATGGTCAGCGGTGCGTATTCCACCGGCGGCATCGTGGGCTACAACCTCGGTGTCATCACCGGCTGCACCAATGTGGGTGCCGTCAACTCCGAGTATCAGGAGTCCGCCCTCGATATGGAGGGCCTCCCGGCCACTCTGCTGGAGCTGGTCAAGAAGGATATGGGCGATGACCTGAGCAATAACATCTCCAATGTCTCCTCGGATACCGGCGGCATTGCCGGCCGCTCCTCCGGCCTGATCCTCAGCAGTGCCAACGCGGGCGACGTGGGCTATGCCCATGTAGGCTATAATGTGGGCGGTATCGTGGGCCGGACCGATGGCCTGATCTCCGGCTGTGTCAACCAGGGCCTGGTACAGGGCCGCAAGGACGTGGGCGGCATTGCCGGCCAGGCAGAGCCCTATGTGGAGCTGGACCTGGACCAGAGCACCATCAACCGTCTGCGCACCGAGCTGGACACGCTGCACACCATGGTCAACGGCGCGGCCGATGACATGGACGGCAGCACCAGCCTCCTCAATACCGACCTCAACACCCTGAACTCTCAGATGGACACCGCCGTGCAGGCAGCCCGCCGTCTGCAGGAGCAGGGAGGCGATTACTTTGACGAAGTGGCGGACGAGGTGGACCGCACGGGCGACCTCATCTCCGATACATTTACCCGGCTGGAGCCCGTGATGGACACGGGTGCCGACGCACTGGATAAGATGACCACCGCCGTGGGCCAGCTCAAGTGGGTCACCGCGGAGATGGCGGCCGAGATGCTGACCGCCTCCACGGCACTGGCCAAGGCTTCTTCCGGCGCGCACAAGGCCAGCGACGCGCTGGATTCCAGCAAACAGGGTCTGGAGCAGATCAGCAAGGGCCTGGACGACCTGATCGCCTCGCTGCCGGGCAAGGATGACAGCGGCCTGAGCAGCGCCATCAGCACCATTCTGGGCGGCTATTCCAGCGTGTCCGGTGACGCGGTGGACGATCACATCAAAACAGCCATCTCCCTGCTGCAGGTAGCGAATTCCGCTATGAGCATCCTCTCGTTGGGTTCCGGCATGAGCGGCCAGATGAAGCTGCTGACCACCGGCCTGGGCCTGCTGCGGAGCGCCACGCTGCTGGCCGATGACGGCCAGCTGGCTTCCGCCGGCAAGCAGGTCACCCGCGCCGTGGGCAATATGGCAGGCCTGGCCACGCAGATCGGCGCGCTGCTGGGCAACACCGCCAACCTCGTTTCGGAGCAGGGCGATACCCAGATGGCTTCTGCCCTTACCAGCATGTCCGGCGCGCTTGGCAATGTGGGCGACCGGCTGGGCAATCTGGAAGATATTCTGGATCAGCTGGGCTTCAACACCGGCAACATCAGTTCCGGCAATGCCTCCATTCAGGCGGGTCTGGATTCCCTGAGCGATGCCGCACAGGATCTGGGCAAGGCTGCGGATGATTTTGACAAGTCTCTGGATATCCTCAAGACGGATTCCGCCCTCACCAGCGCAACGCTGGGCCACATGTCCGCCAGCCTCGGCATCATGGCGGAGGGCATGAGCGGCCTGACCAGCATGACCAGCCAGGCGGCAGATATCGTCCACTGGCTGGCGGAGCAGGATCCCATCCATGTGCCGCGCCCCTCTTCCGAGATGACCGCGACCAAGGATGAACTGTTTGACGCTGTGACGAACATGACCGACCAGATGAGCACCCTCAACCGGGATATGCTCTCGGCCAGCAATACCCTCACCAGCAACCTCCGCTCCATCAACGACCAGATCAATGTGGTCTCCAACCTGCTGCTGGATGCTGTGGAAGAGATCAGCGACCCCGGCAGCAAGAACATCTTTGAAGATGAGTCCGAGAACCTGACGGCTCAGAACGAGGGCAAGATCGAGGGCTGTACCAACCGCGGCACCGTGGAAGCCGACATGAATGTGGGCGGCATTGCGGGTACCATGGCGGTGGAGAACACCCTTGACCCCGAAGACGACGATAAGGATGAGAACCGTTCGCTCCTGCGCACCGAGTACACCATCAGCGCGGTGGTGATGAACTGTGTCAACGAGGGCACCGTTACCTCCAAGAAAGAGGCGGCGGGTGGCATCTGCGGCGAGATGGATCTGGGCTACATCACGGGCTGCGAAGCTTACGGCAAAGTGGATGGCAACAACAAGGTGGGCGGCATTGCAGGCCGTTCCTCCGCAAAGCTGATCTCCAACTGGGCCAAGTGTGAGCTGACCGGCAGCAAGTACATTGGCGGCATCGTGGGCCAGGGCGCGGACAGTGTCCTGACCGGCAACAGCTGCATCATCAAGGATAACCGCGCCATGGTGGATATCCATGAGCCGGACGATGACGGGGATGACTCCGAAGTGGCCCTCTCCACGAGCAGCAGCAACACCGACGGTCAGTATTGGGGCGCCATTTCCGGCGGCCAGGATGGTACGTTCACGGGGAACCTGTTTGTCTCCGATACCCTGCACGGCGTTGACCGCATCAGCCGTGCCGGTCAGGCAGAGCCCATTGATTACGATACCATGCGGGCACTGGAGGGCGCGCCCAAGGGCTTCCAGAAGCTGACGCTGACCTTTATGGCCGACGGCCACATCGTGGACCAGCGCACCTTTACTTACGGTGCATCGTTTACCGAGGCGGATTACCCCGAGCTGCCCCGGAAAGACGGCTACTTTGCCGAGTGGAACACCCCGGTGCTGGATGACCTCCATCTGGATACCGTGGTCACGGCGCTGTACACCTCTTACATCCCGGCACTGAAGAGCATTGATGTCCGCACCAACGGCCGTCCGATCTTCTATGTAGATGGCCTGTTTGGCGGCTCCAATACCCTGAGCGTTACTTCCCAGACGCCGTCCGGCGTGGCCAATGCCACCGAGCAGTGGCTGCTGGACTTCTCGGACGACGGGCAGGAGACCCACACCATTCGCTATCTGCCGCAGGGCAAGCAGGGCAGCGTCTATGTCCAGCAGGATGGCAAATGGATCAAAGTGCCTACCGATACCTTTGGCAGCTACATCACCTTTACGGCTGCCGGGACCGAGATCGTCATGGCCTTTGTGCCCAAGGGCATCCCGCTCTGGGAGCTCTGCGGCGGCACGGCAGCCGCGCTGCTGGTGGCAGCATTCCTCGCACGGAAGCTGATCCACAAGCGTAAGGCCCGTAAGGCCAAAAAGAACGCTGCCCCCGTGGAGGAACTGGAAACGCCGATTGAATCGGACGACCAGAGCACCGAGCAGCACACCAAATAAAAACCAGCCCTTGGGCTGAAATGGAAAAGGCTCCGGGCCTGCCTCCCTGTGAAAGGGGAGTGCAGGCCCGGAGCCTTTTTTGCGTATACGGAAAACGTGTCAGACGCTCTTTTTGTAGACGATAAGGGAAACGATGGCGGAGAGCACTTCCGTGGCCCAGAACGCGTTCCAGACGCCCACAGGGCCAAACTGTCGGCAGAGCACCCAGGCCAGCGGCATGATGAAGACGATGTAGCGGCACAGGGAGATCACCAGCGACTGCGTGCCCTTGCCCAGACCCTCCAGCGCGCCGGAAGAGGTGGTGGAGATGGCGGAGATCACAAAGCCCAGGCAGATGATCCGCAGAGCAACTTTTCCGGCTTCCACCGTCTCCGGGGTAGAGGTAAAGAGCCGCATGAGAGGCTCCGAGGCTGCCAGACAGCCAAGGGTGCCCGCTGCCATGATGGCGGCGCTCAGGATGAGGGTGATCTGGTAGAGCTGGCGTACCCGTTTGTGCTCCCCGGCACCGTAGTTGTAGCCGATGAGGGGACGCATTCCCTGCACGATGCCGTTGGCGGGCAGGTAGAGGAATGTCTGTAGTTTGTAGTAGATGCCCAGCACCACCACATAGCTGCCCGAGAACGCGGCCAGCAGGCTGTTGAGGAACGTGACCAGCAGAGAGGGAAGCGCCAGATTGAGGATGGCCGGGATGCCGATGGAGTAGAGCCGGGTGTCCAGCTCTTTGTCCAGCTTCAGGCAGGCACGGCGCAGCCGGACGGGCAGCTCCGTGGAAGCGTACACCACGAGGTAGACACCAGTGCTCAGTGCCTGGCCGATACCGGTGGCCAAAGCCGCGCCTGCAATGCCCATGGCAGGGAACGGCCCGATGCCAAAGATGAGCAGCGGGTCCAGGATGATGTTGCCCACACAGCCCACGATGAGGGCTACCATGGTCACTTTCATCCGGCCCACGGACTGGAAGATCTTCTCAAAAGCCAGGGAGGCCATGTTGACCGTGGCAAAGCCAAACACGATGCGGGAATAGGTCAGGCCCATGGAGAGCACTTCGGCATCCGTTGTAAAGCGCCCCAGGAAAAACGGCATGATGGCAATGGCAATGGCCGAGCCGAGGATGCCGTGCAGCAGGGAAAACGCCATGCCGTGGGTAGCGGCCTGATCGGCTTTTTCGTGCTCCCCGGCACCCAGGCAGAGGGCCACCAGTGCATTGATGCCGATGCCAAAGCCGATGGCAATGGCGTTGAGCAGGTTCTGCACCGGGAAGACCAGCGAGAGGGCCGTCATGGCGGATTCGTTGATGCGGGCCACAAACAGGCTGTCCACAATGTTGTACAGCGAGTTGACCAGCATGGAAATGACATTGGGCAGCGCCATGGACATCAAAAGCGGGAAGACCGGGCGCTCTTTCATAAAGGTGTTGTTCACAGAAGAGATCTCCTTTCATCGGGTGGGGCTGCAGAGGTTTGGACGCAAAAAGCCACACAATGGCTTTTGCACCATTGTGTGGCGAAAAATAGCTTGATACTGTAAAAATCCACACGATATTTTAGGAGTTTTAGGATATCACAGCCGAGGCGATTTGTCAAGAGGGCCGAGCGCTCAATCCTGCATGGTCAGGTTGCCGCCTGCGGAAAGGCCCTCTTTCACGCCTGCATCGGTATAGCTGTAGGTGCCGCCTTTCCGCGCTTTGCCTGCTTTCCAGGTGCCGCGGTAGGTGGTGCCATTGGCCCAGGTGTAGGTGCCGCTGCCGTCCCGCAGGTCGGCGGCAAAGCTGCCGGAGAACTGATCCCCGTTGGCATAATTCACCGTGCCGGAGCCGCTGCGCTGGCCATCGGCCCAGCTGCCCGTGTAGGTGCTGCCGTTGGCATACTTCATGGTACCGGAGCCGCTGGGCTGGCCACCTGCAAAATTGCCGTCATAGCTGTTGCCGCTGGCGGCTTTCAGGGTACCTTTTCCCTCCAGCTTGCCGTCCGTAAAGGTGCCAGTATAGACATCGCCGTTGGGTTTGGTCAGGGTGCCAGTCTGCTTGGAGCCGTCCACCTTGCCCACAAACTTGCTGCCGTCGGCAAGGGTCAGCGTCTGGGTCACGTTTTCCGGGGCCGCGGAGCTGGCAGCAGCCTCCGAAGAAGCCGTGCTGGATGCACTGCTGGCCGAAGAAGCGGGCTTCTCCTCTTTTTTGCTGGAAGCGCTGGCGGCCTTGGAACTGCTGGCTGCACTGGATGCTACCTTGGAAGAAGCCGCGCTGCTGGCGGGCTCCTCCGGCTTGGTGGAGGGAGCGCTGGCCGGAGCTTCGCTGGCGGCGGGGGAGGAGGCAGCAGCCTCACTGGAAGAAGCTGCTTCGCTCTCTGCCGCACTGGAAGCGGCTTCACGTTCCGGTTCCGCGGCTTTGGAGCTGCTGGAAGTCTTGGTCGTTGCCGTGGGCAGGAAGAGCTCTTCCGCCGTCGGGGTGCCCCGCAGGGTGAACTGATAGGCCAGCAAGCCGCCCAGGAACGCAACCGAGAGGACAGCCACCGGGAGCAGGGGGCCAAGCTTGACGGATTTTTTCTGGGCCGTGGGTTTGTAGACCGCCTGCGGCCCCTTGGGTGCATCGACGGTGCGTACCTTGCTCAGGTCCAGCTGGCCTGCCTGCAGGGCGGGGGTGTCGTCGGTTTTTTCAGGAGTGTCATCCACCGCGATCTCGATTTTGGTGGCATCGACCAGAGCCGCCCGGAATGCCTCCAGCGACGGCCAGCGGTCGGCTGCGTTCAGAGCAAGGCCTTTCTGGAGCACGTTGTTCAGCGCGTCCGGGATGTCGGGCAGGGTGCGAAGCGCCGCACCGTTCAGCCGGGCTTTGGCCGCCATGGGCAGGTGGCCGCTCAGAGCGCCGAACAGGCAGGCCGCGACCGGGTAGACCTGAGCAGCCGGGGTGCGGGCACTCCAGGCGTTCCAAAACTCCCAGGGCAGCAGCTGCGGGTTGGCGGCATCGGCGGCGTCCCACTCTTTCAGGGAGTGGGGCTTACCGCAGGAGAGCACTTCCCGGGCGTCTTTGCTCAGTACGATCTGCTCCGGGCAGACATCTATATAGGTGGTTTCCGGGTCTGCCTGAGCCGAAATGGTTTGGATGGTCAGCAGCGTCAGGCGCACAGCGTCCTGCCAGGGCAGGGAACCGCCGTTTGCCGCAACGTGCTGCGAAAATGTGAGTTGTTCCACGCTGGTTCCTCCAAAGGGTGATCAAAAAGCGGCTCAGCCGTAAAGCTGGCTCATCAGAGCCGCCCGCCGGGCGCTCTTCTGGCTTTTGTAACTGCTCATGGCCTGGTCTGCCAGGGCGGTGCTCTGGCCGTTGGCCTTGAGCACCGAGCGCATCTGGCTCACAATGCGGTTGACCTCACTGTCGCAGGAGGCCTGCAGGGCCGAGAGCTGGCCGGCTTTGGACATGCAGATGGCAATTTTGCGGCTGCGGGTCTGCTGCTCCGGCGGCAGAGATTTATACTCTGCCTTGGCGGAAGCAATGCAGGCATTCAGGCCGCCTTCCGCCCGGCCTTTCACAGCATAGAGCTGCTGGACCAGTGCCTTGACTTCGCCCTCATAGGCGGCCTCCGAGAGGCTGGCATTGCCGGAAGCTCCGGTGCTGCCAGAGACAGCACTGCTCTGGGCGGGCGTTTCTGCATCGGCCTGTGCCTCACGGGAAACAGCGTCCGAAGAAGCTTCGCTCTCTGCAATGGCAGAAGCGGAAGTCTCGTCCGCAGGGGAGCGATTGGCCGCGCCGCCGCCCAGGGCGGCACCTGCCGTGGTGCCGACGGGCTCCACGGTGATGACGCCGGGCAGGTCGGCCAGTGCATCCAGGGTCAGCTCACCGCTGATGAGCTGGGAAAGTTCGGTATCCGAGATGGTGACCACCTCCCGCGTGCTGCTTTCGGCTTCCAGGATGGTCTCATCCAGCGGAGCCGTGCGGGCCTTGATGTAATTGCTCACCGGCACGAGCCAGAAGCCGATCACGGCAGCCAGAACCGCGCCCACAGCCAGAAGCACGAGCTGAAAAATTTGTTTCTTTTGCATATACGTTACTTTTTAATTAGCCCAGGTAGCCCTTAACGTCTCTCCAGATGTGCCAGAAGCCGTAGAAGTAGCCCAGGTGTGCAATGACACCCATGTCGTCCACGTTCTTGAACCAGTTGGCAATGGGAGTGAAAGAACTCTGCTTGGCGCTGTTCCAGATGGCGTTGCGGACGTCGCTCTTGACGGTGTCACGCAGGAAGTCGCCGATGAAGTAGTTGAACAGCTTCTCGTACTGAACATCGCCGCTGCCGACGATGTAGGTCTTTTCTTCTTCGGGAATGACAGCATAAGCAACAGGATAGTTCATAATAAAATTCCTCTTTTCCAAAGTTTGTGATAAAAATATCGGATTTTCAATCAAAGACAAAAGATGATCAAATCCACATGCCCAGCATCTTTTTGGGCTGGTGCGGGGAGATGATGTCCAGCTCCTGGTCGTCAAACAGCTCGTCACCGTTGCGGACGATCCGGTCGGCGATCTCAGTGCCCAGAGTCTTCTGCAGCATCTGGATGCCCTCCGCCATCCGGGGCGGGCGCTTGTCCGGGGAGTGGGTGTCCGTGGAGAGCACATGCACGAGCCCCCACGAGATGAATTTACAGAGCTTCTTGCGGAGCTTTGCATCTTGCAGCAGGGCCCCGGCGTTGATTTGCGCGTAAGCACCGGCGGCCACCCACTCATACAGCAGGGTGGGGTCGTCCAGCACATAGGGGTAACGCTCAATGTGCGCGATCAGCGGCAGGATGCCCTGTTCCTGCAAAGCGTACAGGGTCTGCTTGATAAAATGAGGCTTATGGGTGGTGGGAAACTCAATGAGCATGTAGCGGTGTCGCCCATGCAGAGGGCCTTGGCGTCCAGCTCACAGAGCTTGGGAGAAAAGTAAACTTCGCTGCCCAGCTTGAACCGGAAGTCCATCGGCTCTTCTTTCAGTGCCTCGGTCAGCCGCGCGTAGGCGGCGGCACGCTTTTCCAGAAAAGCTTCCACCGTGGTGCGCTCGCTGTTGAAATGGCTGGTGAACGCGATGTTGCGCACGCCGTCCTCATACTCCTTGTGGAGCAGCTCCAGCGAGACCGAGACATCTTTGGCACCGTCGTCAATACCGGGCAGGATATGGCAGTGCAGATCAGTCATGGTTCGTTACCCTTTCGGCTGGCTTTGCGTGCTTTCGCTTTTCCAAGCCTTGCGATGCCGCCGGATCCGTCTGGGAGGGGGTACCGTAGGAGTAGCCGTAGCTATAATAGTTGTAAGCGTAGTTGGAGCCCTTGAGCGCCGTCTTGGCGTCATAGCGGGTCAGCACGGCACCCAGCACTTTTACGCCGGTGTCTTTCAGCTTCTTGACAGCGGCCTCCACGGACTCGGCCGGGGCGTAGCTGGAACGAACAACAAACAGAGCACCGTCCACCTGATTGCCGATGACCGCCGCGTCTGTCACCATGGAGATGGGAGGCGCGTCAAAGATGACATAATCAAAAGTGGCGCGCAGCTGCTGGATCATCTGCTGCATCCGGGCCGAGCCCAGCAGCTCCGAGGGGTTCGGAGGGGGCGTGCCGGCGGGCAGGAACGTGATCTTGAACTGTTCCAGCCGCAGCAGAGCCTCTTCCAGCTTGCACTGGTTGGAGACAATATTGGAAACGCCTTTCACATTGTGACCGGCTTTCAGGTATTTGTGCAGCACGGGCTTGCGCAGGTCGCAGTCCACCAGGGCTACATTTTTGCCGTCTTCGGCCAAGGTCAGGGCCAGGTTGACCGAGACGTTGCTCTTGGCCTCTTCCGGCATGGTACTGGTGACCACAATGGCGCGGGCTCCGGTGGAGCTGGTCAGAAAGTTCAGGTTGGTGCGCAGGGATTTATAAGCTTCCACATACGCAAAGGGCATTCCTTTCTGGGAGATCAGCTGCAGGGAGCGCTGGCCGGGGTCAGAGTTTTCAATTTTCGGTTTGAACGGATTCCACATCTTACATCACACCTCAGGGATAAAGCCCAAAACAGGGAGGTCCAGCTTCTTCTGAACATCTTCGTCGTCTACAATGTAGTTGTGCAGCAGGTGGCTGACCACCAGCAGAGCGCAGGCCGCTACCATACCGGCCAGAGCGCAGAGCAGCATGGTTTTCTTGGTCTGGGGATAGACAGGCGTGGTGCCGATCTCCACGTCGCTCACTGCCTTGCAGGAGCCCGCCTCGACCTTTTCCACGATCACGTCCGGCGCGACCTCCGCGATCGTCTGCGCGATCTTGCCCGCCAGGCCCGGGTTCTCATTGGTCACCGTAATGGCCATGATCTGGGTGGAGTTGACGCTGCCCACCGTGATGTTGTCTGCCAGCTGGCTGTAACTCATGCTGAGCCCCAGCCGCTGGATGACATCGTTGAGCACGAGGTTGCTCTTGATGATGACTGCATAGGTGTCGATCATGTTTTTTGCCGAGGTGATGTTGTCGTTGCTCACGGTCGTCGTGTTATCCTGCCGGGTATTGACGATCATGTTGACGGACGCCTGATACCGGGGCGTCAGCGCGAACGTGCATACCAGAAAGCTGATCACCGCCGCCACAAGGCCCACCGCCACGATCTGCAGCACATGGCTCCACAAAAGCCGCAGCAGCTCGCTCAGGTCGATCACTTCTTCTTCCATTTCCATTTGTCTCATCGCCTTTCTCAGTTGAAATTACGTGGGAACATGCCTTTCGCCTCTCTAAAAATTGACGCAGAAAAACAAAGGCTCTAACACCCCATCTAATTTTAAACGGTATGTCCCCACAATTCAAGCAAAATTGGAAAAAAAACCGGAATATGCAAAAGATTGGCGAAATTTACAAACGGAAGTAAAACTCTGGCAATGATTTTGGAGCGGATACCGTGCAGGGGTGGAACAGAAACCTGACCGGAGTTGTAAAATGCGGCTGCCCGACAGGAACAGAATTTCTCCGGGCAAAAAAGGACCCCTGCAACGGGTACCGGGGATATTCCGGCACAAATTGCAGGGGAAACGCGTTCGGCGCTCAGCCGTAGAGTTTGCTGGTGAGGGAAGAGACCATTTCGCTCTTCTGGGCCTTGTAGGCAGCCAGTGCCTCGTCGGCCAGGGCGGTGCTCTGGCCGTTCTGGGTCAGCAGGGCGCGCATCTGGTTTACGATGTCGTCCACCTCTTTGTCACAGGAAGCCTCCATGGCTTTCAGCTCACTGGCCTTGCCCATCACGATGGCGATTTTGCGGCTCTTGGTCTGCTTGGCGGCAGGCAGAGCCTTGTACTCTGCCGTGGCCGACTGGATGGTGTTGTTCAGGCTGCTCTCGGCCCGGGCCTTGACGGCGTAGAGCTGGTTGATGAGAGCCTGCAGCTGCTGCTCATACTCCGGCAGGGCAGTGGTGCTCCCCGTGCCGGGGTCAGCGGCCTCGGCACGCTGCTGGGTCAGCTGCTCCAGCGTGGTGCTGCCGGAGACGAGTTCCTGCAGCTCGGAGGAGGTCAGGCTGCCCAGCACCTCGGTCTGCTGGCTGGCAGAGGGAGTCCCGGCGGAAGTGTCCTGCTGGGCGGTGCTCTGGGCAGGCTGCGTGGTTTGGGTGCTGCCCGATGCGGCGGAGCCGTCAGCCGTCTCGGAGCAGGCGGTTAGAGTCAGTGCCAGCACAGCGGTCAGTGCCAGCACGCAAAAACGATTGTTCTGTTTCATAAAACCCCTCGTAAGATCATATACGATAAAATGGAAGCGATTGCCCGTTTACTGTACCACATCTTCCTGCCCTTGACAAGAGACGATTTTTTACGCTGTGGAGCTGGATGCACCGCTTGCGCATTCCCCATCTCTGTGGTATGATAAAAGCAGAGATCAGGCTCTGATCCCGCCGCGGGGCGGCCGCTGCCCGGTGTGCTTCCGGACAGCGATTTGTTTGGTTTGCTGGTTAGCTTCTGCTAACAAAATGCCTAAATTTAAGCTGCTGCCTTTGTGCAATCTGCAAAAGCTGCGGCAGAGGCAAAAATTCTTGGAGGTTTCCTCAGATGATCGAGACGATTTTAAAAGTAGATGGCATGATGTGCGGCATGTGCGAGAGCCACGTCAATGAGACGGTCCGCAAGACGGCGGATGTCAAAAAGGTGACCTCTTCCCACACCAAGGGCGAGACGGTCATCCTCTCGGAGCAGGAGCTGGACATTGACGCCCTCAAGGCGGCCATTGCCGAGACAGGCTATACCGTCAAAGGTGCCCAGAGCCATCCCTATGAGAAAAAAGGTTTTTTGAGCTCGTTGTTCCATAAATAACCATCTTTCATTGCAGGAGGTGCGTTTCCATGAGGATCTTAGTGTACGGTGCAGGCGTGCAGGGCTGTGAGCTGGCCCACCGGCTGGCACAAAACGAGAAAAACACGGTGACTCTGCTGGCGCGGGGCGAGTGGAAAGAGCGGATCGACCAGAAAGGCCTCACCATCCGCCACTGGGCCCAGCTCAAAACGACTGTGGACCGTGTGCCGACCATTGAAACGCTGGCCCCGGAGGAAAGCTATGACATCGTGTTTGTTACGGTGCAGGCAGGCCAGCTGCCGGAGATCCTGCCCGTCCTCAAGCAGAACAAGAGCGAGTTTTTTGTGTTTGTGGGCAACCAGCCCCATGCTCGCTCTGTCCTGCAGGCCATGCAGCGCCCGGCGGATAAGATCGCATTCGGCTTCCAGAACAACGGCGGACGTCGGGAGAACGGCCAGGTCATCAGTATCCACGCGGGCATTGGCATGACGGTAGGCGGCGCGACAGCGCCGCTGTCCGGTACATTCCGCCAGCGGCTGCAGGCGGCGTTTGCGGGCGTCAAGTACAAGCTGACGTTCTACAGCGATATGGACGAGTGGCTCAAGTGCCACCTGGCCCTGATCCTGCCGGTGTGCTATGTCTGCTACGCCTGCAATGGCGACCTGACCAAGGCCACCGCCGAGCAGCGCAAGCTCATGCTCGACGCGGCGTGGGAGGCTGCAGGATGCTCAAGGCGGCAGGCGTCCCGGTAAACGACGCGGAGAACACCAGCTACTACGAGGCCTGCACCCCCGGCCGCAAAAAGATGGACAGAATGATGCTGATGATGACGAAAACGCCGCTGGGCCGCCTGTGTGCCAGCGACCACGCCATGCATGCCGTGGAAGAGATGCACTACCACGATGAGGCGTTTGAGGCCATCCGTGCCACTACCCGGACGGCGATGCCTGCCTGGGACACCCTGCGCAATGAGATGCCCAGCTGGAAGACCTTGCTGCTGCGGTCAAAGCATCGCGTATAAAAACTCAGAACCACAAAAGGGCAGGCCGCGCGCCTGCCCTTTTTGAGCGTTGCGGAAAAACGGGGAAAACTGTAAAATAAAAAGTCGATTCGTTTCCATGCGCTTGGCCGCACCCGCGCCGAAGAGGGCTGCCATTGCCAGACTGCCGAGAACACCACCCGGAGGATCGTCCCATCAAGATCTTTCATCTTTCTTCACCAAATCTTAGCCAGCAAAAATTTCAAAAAGAACCCGCTTTATGTTAAAGTATAATCAATGTGGGCAGGAAAGTTTCGCTTGGAACGATGCAAGAAGCGGATGGTAAAAATCCTTTGCCAAAATGCCGAAAAATGGGTTGCCGCTTTTGGCAAATTCACAAAATGTTTAACTTTTTGCATCGAAATTACTATTTTTAACGTGTAAAATAAACCCTGCGGATTGAATGTCCCGCCTATTTGGTTTATAATACCCCCGTATGCGGGCCGGAGAGTGTTTCTTCGGCTCCTCCCTGTTTTTTGCCCCTGCACGCATCGGGGCAGGGCAGGGGAGCACGATCCTTCAAGGAGGAAAAACAACTGTGAGAGTAGGTCTTGACATCGGCAGCACCACCATCAAGTGCGTGGTGCTGGATGAAAACGATGCGCTGGTGTATTCGACATACGAGCGACACTATAGTCATATTCTGGAAAAGGCGCAGGAACTGCTGCGCCGCATGGATGCCGAGCAGCTGCACGGGCAGACCGCCCTGCTCAGCATCTCCGGTTCGGCAGGCATGGGCCTGGCCGACAGCTGCAAGGTGCCCTTTGTGCAGGAGGTCTTCTCCACCCGTGTGGCTGTCAAGCGGTTTGTCCCCCGGACGGACTGCGTGATCGAGCTGGGCGGCGAGGATGCAAAGATCCTGTTCCTGACCAACGGCACCGAGGTGCGGATGAACGGCAGCTGTGCCGGCGGCACGGGTGCGTTCATCGATCAGATGGCAACTTTGCTGAAAATGAGCGCCGACGAGATGAACAAAGCAGCCGAGCAGGCACAGCGTACTTATACCATCGCTTCCCGCTGCGGCGTGTTTGCCAAGAGCGACGTCCAGCCCCTCATCAACCAGGGTGCCCGGACGGAAGATATCGCGGCCAGCATCTATAAGGCAGTGGTCAACCAGACCATTGCCGGCCTGGCACAGGGCCGCCCCATCCAGGGCAATATCCTGTATCTGGGCGGGCCGCTGACGTTCAGCACCGTGCTGCGCAAGAGCTTTGATGAAGCGCTGGGCGTAACGGGCACCTGCCCTGAGAACAGCCTGCTGTATGTGGCGCTGGGTGCCGCCCTTTACGCGGATAAGGCGTTCAACCTCTCGGAGGTGGCCAAGGCGCTGGATGAGTACGCCGCCACGGCCACCTATGCCAGCGAGCCGCCCCTCTTTGCCAACAAGGAAGAGTACGAGGCGTTCCATGCCCGGCACATGTCCCATAGCGTGCCCAGGGTGCCGTTCAGCGCCCAGTGCGGCCCGGTGCATATCGGCATCGACTCCGGCTCCACCACCGTCAAACTGGTGGTCGTGGACGAGAAGAGCCAGATCCTGTATACCAACTACCAGCCCAACCTCGGCAACCCGCTGCCTCTGATCCGGGAGCAGCTGCTCAAAATTTACAAGGAGCACCCGGGCCTGCAGGTGGCCAGTGTGACCACAACCGGCTATGGCGAGGAACTGGTGAAAAACGCGTTCCGCTGTGATTACGGTCTGGTGGAAACGGTGGCCCACTTTACGGCCGCCAAATACTTTATGCCGGATGTCGATTTTATCATCGACATCGGCGGCCAGGATATGAAGTGCTTCAAAATCGAGGATGGTGCCATCAGCAACATCTTCCTGAACGAAGCCTGCTCTTCCGGCTGCGGCAGCTTTTTGCAGACCTTTGCCCAGGCGCTGGGGTATGACGTCAAGGAGTTTGCCGCTCTCGGCCTGTTTGCAGACCGCCCCGTGGATCTGGGCAGCCGCTGCACCGTGTTTATGAACAGCTCGGTCAAGCAGGCCCAGAAAGATGGCGCTTCCATCCAGAACATTTCGGCCGGTCTGTCCATCAGCGTGGTCAAAAACGCGCTGTACAAGGTCATCCGCGCTTCCAGCCCCGAGGAGCTGGGCCGGAAGATCGTGGTGCAGGGCGGTACGTTCTATAACGAAGCCGTCCTCCGTGCCTTTGAAAAAGAAATGGGCGTCGAGGTCATCCGCCCCGACATCGCGGGCCTGATGGGCGCTTACGGTGCGGCACTGTTCGGTCTGCGCCAGAGCAAAAAGAACGGCAAAACGGTCTCCGATATGATGAGCCAGGCCGAGCTCAAGAACTTTGACCAGAAAGTGGTCAGCGTCAAGTGCGGCGGCTGCGGCAACCACTGCCAGCTCACCGTCAATACCTTTGCCGATGGCCGTAAATTCATCTCGGGCAACCGCTGCGATAAGCCGGTGACGGGCAAGAGCGAGGACAACAGCCTCAACCTCTACGCCTACAAACAGCAGCTTCTGGCCAGCTACAAGCCGGTACCCGGCAAGCGCGGCTCCATCGGCATCCCGCTCTGCCTGGGCTTCTATGAGCTGCTGCCGTTCTGGTACGCGTTCTGGACCAAGCTTGGCTTTGCCGTCCACACCAGCCGGTGTCCAGCCGCGGCCTCTATCTGGCTGGTCAGGCGACCATCCCCAGCGATACGGCCTGCTTCCCGGCCAAGCTCAGCCACGGCCACATCAAGGCCCTGAGCCAGATGCAGCTGGATGCCATCTTCTACCCCTGCCTGACCTACAATGTCGATGAGGGGCTGGGGGATAACCATTATAACTGCCCCGTGGTGGCTTACTACCCCGAGGTTCTGGCAGGCAACTGCCCGGAGCTGGAGGGCAAGAAGTTCATTTACGATTACGTCGGCATCCATCGCCCGAAAGATTTCGTCCACAAGATGGCGAAAAATGTTCTGCCCAAGTACTTCGGCGGCATCTCGGAGAAAGAGGTGCAGGAGGCAGCCGATGCAGCCTACGCCGAGTACGAGGCCCACATGGCAAAAATTCGGGTCAAGGGCAGCGAGATCATTGACGAAGCCCGCCGTCAGGGCAAACGGATCATCGTGCTGGCGGGCCGTCCGTATCATGTGGACCCGGAGGTCAACCACGGTATCGACCACCTCATCACCCGCCACGGCGCGGCAGTGGTCACCGAGGACAGCATTTCCAACCGGGTGGAGAAATTCCCCACCAGCGTCCTGAACCAGTGGACCTACCACAGCCGCCTGTATGCAGCGGCCAAGTACTGCACCACCCAGAAAGACATGGATCTGGTGCAGCTGGTTTCGTTCGGCTGCGGCGTGGACGCCATTACCACCGACGAGACCCGCGAGATCCTGCAGGAGGGCGGCAAGCTCTATACCCAGCTCAAGATCGATGAGATCACCAACCTTGGCGCGGTCAACATCCGCCTGCGCAGCCTGTTTGCTGCTCTGGATGAGCGCGATGAGGACAGGAGATAACCTATGGAACATCAATATCCAAAATTTACCCCGGAGATGAAGAAGACCCATACCATCCTCATCCCCAACATGGCCGTCACCCAGTTCCGGCTGCTGAAATATGCACTGGAATACGATGGCTACAAGTGCGAGATCCTGGGCAACTGCGGCAGCGCCGTGGCACAGCTGGGCCTGAAGTACGTCCACAACGATACCTGTTACCCGGCGCTGCTGGTCATCGGCCAGTTCCTGGATGCCCTGAACAGCGGCAAATATGATCTCGAACATACGGCCCTGCTCATCACCCAGACGGGCGGTGGCTGCCGTGCTTCCAATTACATCCACCTGCTGCGCAAGGCGCTGGTCAAGGCAGGCTACCCGGAGATCCCGGTGGCCAGCCTGAACTTCTCCGGCCTGGAGAAAGACAGCGGCTTCCAGATGACTCTGCCGCTGGCCCGCCGCGCGCTGGCCTGCATCTTCTATGGCGATATGCTCTGCGCCCTGCGCAACCAGACCGCCCCCTATGAGAACGAAAAGGGGAGTGCGGACAAGCTGGTGGACAAGTGGGTGGAGCGTCTGGGCCGTGTCCTGCTGGCCGGCAAGGGCTTTACCGCCAAGGAGATGAAGCACACGTTCCCCCTCATCGCCCGCGAGTTTGCGGCCATCCCGGTTACCCGGGTGCCCAAGGTCAAGGTGGGCGTGGTCGGTGAAATTTACGTCAAGTACAGCCCGCTGGGCAACAATGACCTGCAGAAGTTCCTGGAGAGCCAGGACTGCGAAGTCAACTTCCCGGGTCTGATGGGCTTTGTGCAGTATTGTGCCTTTAACATGGGCGAAGATCATGTTCTGTACGGCGGCAAACTGGGCACCAAAGTGGTCATTGACCAGTTCCTCAATTATCTGGACAGCATTGAGCGCTCCATGCTCAAAGCCACGGCAGACGCCGGTTTCTACGCTCCCGGCCCCTTTAAGGAGCTGGTGGAGAAGCCCAAGGGCGTTATCTCCCTCGGTGCCAAGATGGGCGAGGGCTGGCTGCTGACGGCGGAAATGATCGAGCTGGTGCAGGGCGGTTACGGCAACATCGTCTGTGCCCAGCCGTTCGGCTGCCTGCCCAACCACATTGTGGGCAAGGGCATGGTCAACAAGATCCGCGCCCTGTATCCTGCTTCCAACATCACCCCCATTGATTACGACCCCAGCGCCACCAAGGTCAACCAGGAAAACCGCATCAAGCTGATGCTGGCCGTGGCGAAGGAGCGGCTCAACAATCCGGTACAGGAGCCCGTCAAGCCCCTGACCGCGGAGGAGCTGGCAGGCGGCGCGCCCCGGCTGAGCCACGAGACGGCAAACGTCTGAGAAAGAGAGAGCACCAAAAGAGCAAAGCCGCCCGGCGTAAAAACCGGGCGGCTTTTGTAGTGTCAGAATCAGGCGATTACTGGAAATACGGATGCTGGTAGGGTGCAGGCTCCGGACCGCAGTAGAGGCCGTAGGCGTCGCAGATCCAGTAAGTGTCCCCCACAGGCACACGGCACCACTGGTGGCTGTACTGGTTCTCGTTGACATGCTCGTAGGGGATGCCCAGCACATTCAGGCAGAGCCCGGTGGCACGGGTGCAGCCGGCACAGGAGGCAGAGCCCAGCACAAAATAGCCATAGGGATCATTGTAGTGGTCGGCGTCGTCCATGGAGTAGCTCATGCCGCTGTCAAACCGTTCCCGCAGGGCCGCGGCAATGTAGGTCAGCTGCTCTTCGCGGCTACTGAGAGCTACGGGCAGCACCAGATTAACGGCTTCCTGATAGGCGGCCTGGTACTGCTCATCGGTCATCTTCTTTTTCAGGCTCTTGTAATTGGCTAGATCCTTGAGGGGGACAGGGGACCATACCAGCGCGATCTGCTCATTCGTCAGTTTCAGGCTATCACCGGCCTTCCCCCGGGCCGAGGGTTTGCGGCCCTCCGCCTGGCCGCTGGAAAGGTAATGCCGGAGCAGGGAGGCCTCGTCGGTGCCGCAGGCGGCCGCAACGTCCGGGTTGGCTTCCGCGTAGTAGGCCGCATCAAAAGCAGAGGCCGCACAGGCTCCCACGCCCAGCTGGGCGGCCAGCAGCAGGGAGAGCCCAACACCGCCGCGCGGCGGAAATGAGAAGAAAGCTTCATAAAAATTCCTCCTTTGCAAAATACCGCAAAATAAGCTTCTGAGCTCAGTATACCATAAAAATGGCAAACGAAAAAGCCCGTTTTCCTGTGTCGGCAGGAAAACGGGCTTTGCTGATTGCTGATTATTTTGAAAGGGTTGGTTGATTTTTTAAATCAAAGATTAGTCGCTGACGTAGGGCATCAGAGCAACGTGACGAGCACGCTTGATAGCCACGGTCAGTGCGCGCTGATGATAAGCGCAAGTGCCGGTAACACGGCGGGGAATGATCTTTGCACGCTCAGAAACGTACTTACGCAGACGGGGCACGTCCTTGTAATCGATGGTGTCGATGCGATCGACACAGAAGCTGCAAACCTTCTTGCGGCCGCGGCGGATGGGGCGTGCGGGGCGAGAGCCTTCGGTTCTTTCAAAAGCCATTGCTTATTACCTCCTGTTGGATTTTTTACGGTAGACCGTTTTGTGTGTTAGAACGGCAGGTCATCGCTGTCATCAATCACAGCGAAATCATCTGCACTGCCGGACGAGTAGCTGGGAGCAGCCTCCACAGCAGCCGGACGGGCAGGGGCCTGGTTCTGGTAGGACGGAGCAGCGTTCTGATAGCTGCCGCCGCCTTGATTGTTGCTCTTGGGGCCTGCAAAGCTGATGTTGTTGGCAACGACCTCCACAGCGGTACGGTTGTTTCCGTTCTTATCCTGATACTGGCGGGTCTGCAGAGAGCCTTCAATGGCAATCAGACTGCCTTTCTGGAAATACTTGGAGACAAACTCGGCCTGCTGACGCCATGCGACGATGTCGATAAAATCGGCCTGACGCTGTTCACCCTGGCGGGCGAAGTTGCGGTCACATGCAATGCGGAAGCTGACCACATTGATACCACTCTGGGTGGTGCGGAGCTCAGGGTCGGCCACAAGGCGGCCCATGATGGCAACAACATTCAACATAATACGGACTCCTTTTTGGTCACGAAAAGATTACTCCTCGTGGGCAACGATCAGGCTGCGCATAACGCCTTCAGTGATCTTGTACACACGGTCCAGCTCAGCGGGGAAGCTGGGCTCGCTGGTGAAGTTGATCACGGTGTAGACGCCTTCCTCCTCGTCGTTGATGGGGTAGGCCAGACGGCGCTTGCCCCACTCGTCGATGGAATCGATCGTACCGTTAGCCTCGATCAGGGACTTGAACTTACCGACCAGAGCGGAAGTTGCCTCCTCGTCGAGAGCGGCGCTGGTAATCAGCATGGTTTCGTACTTTGCCATTTTGTAGCACCTCCTTTTGGACTTGAGGGCCTCAGGGTCCTGAGGCCAAGGGTACACGGAGCGCGGCATCGCGCTCCGTGCGGCGTGTCTGTTCAGACAGCAATTTATTATAGCAAGTGCGGACGGAATTGTCAAGCGTTTTGCATCATAATTTTGCATAAAAATAGGGAAACCTGCACGATGCAATTTTTAGCTGCCTTTTTGCCGGATTTTTTGAAATTTGTTTTGATTTTAACAAACAAAAACGTTATAATAAGGAATCAGCAGGGCAGGGAGGAGTGGTGCTCCACCGGCGCGCGGCCGGGCTGCCCTGCCAGAGTAAAAGTGTGTGAAAGAAGGTTAAATCCATGTATTCTGTCTTCCGGAACCTCGCCATCATCATGATCAGCGCCAAGTTTTTCGGGTTGGTGGCCCGCAAATGCAAAGCGCCGCAGGTGGTAGGCGAGATCATCGCGGGCCTGCTCATCGGGCCCTGTCTGCTCAACCTGGTGCACACCAGCGATACCATTGAGATCTTTGCGGAGATCGGCGTGGTGCTGCTGATGTTTACCACGGGCCTTGGCACCAATTTGAAAGAGCTGCTGCGGGCCGGCCCCATTGCGACCCTCATCGCCTGTGTGGGCGTGGCGGTCCCGCTGGGCGGCGGTACGCTGCTGTACAGCCTGTTCTACGGTTTTTCTGCCGTGGGCAGCCCGGAGTTCTATAAGGCACTCTTTATCGGTACCATCATGACAGCCACCAGCGTGTCCATCACAGTGGCTACCCTGCAGGAGCTGGGCCATTTGAAGAGCTTTCTCGGGACCACCATCGTCAGTGCCGCTGTCATTGATGATGTCATCGGCATCGTGGTGCTGACCTGTGTGCTGGGGGCCAGCTCCGGCACGGGCACAGGCCTTGGCAAGGTGCTGCTGAACACGGTGCTTTTCTTTGTAGCAGCCATCATCATTGGTTTGGTGTGTCACCGTGCCATGAAGTGGTTGGACAACCGCAACCCCCACACCCAGCGTATCACCATCGTCAGCATGGCGTTCTGCTTTGCGATGGCCTATATTGCGGAGCAGTATTTCGGCATCGCGGATATCACGGGCGCGTACATTGCAGGCATCGTGCTCTGCTCCATTCAGGATGCCTCCTATGTGGAGCGCCGGGTGGATATCAGCAACTACACGCTGTTTGCGCCAGTCTTCTTCGCCAGTATCGGCCTGAAGACCGATATCAGCGCCTGACGGCAGAAATCCTGCTGTTCAGCGTCTGTTTTGTGGTCATCGCCCTCATCACCAAGATCATCGGCTGCGGTCTGGCCGCAAAGCTCTGCCGTTTCAGCTGGGGCGATTCCCTCAAGGTGGGTGTCGGCATGATGACCCGCGGCGAGGTGGCCCTGATCGTGGCCCAGAAAGGCCTGGAGGTCGGCGTGGTGGACCCGGTCTATTTCACTGCCGTCATCCTGCTCATCGTGGTCTCCTCGGTTCTGACGCCGCTGGTGCTCAAGGTCCTCTTTACCAAAATGCCCCCGCAGCCCCACCCGAGCCAGGCATAACAGAAGCATAAGAAGAAGCATAAGAAGAAGCATAAGAAAAAATCCTCCGACCTGTGTCGGAGGATTTTTTCGATATCAGAAATTTTACAGCGTCTTGCAGAACTCTTTCAGGTAAGCGCGGAATGCCTCGCCGATCTCCGGGTGCTGCAGGGCCAGCTCTACCTGAGCCTCCACGACCTTGAGCTTGTTGCCCATGTCGTAGTGCTTACCGGTGAACTCCACTGCCGTCATGCCGCCGTGGTTGCGGGCGTACTCGGCCATGGCGTCGGTCAGCTGGATCTCGCCGCCGGCACCGGGCTTGGTATTGGCGAGAATGTCATAAATCTCCGGGGTGAGCAGCACGCGGCCCAGGATGGAGTAGTTGCTGAACTCCTGGCCCTTTTTGGGCTTCTCGATCATGTCATCCACAAAGAAGTAGTTGTCGTGGATGGGGGTGGTCTTCAGGCTGCAGTAGCGGCTCACATCGGCCCAGGGCACCGCGCTGACACCGGCACAGGGGCGGCCAAACTCTTCGTAAGCACGGATGAGCTGGGCGCAGACCGGGTCTTCGCCCCAGATGACGTCGTCGCCGTAGATGACCACGAACGGATCATCGCCCGTAAAGGCTTTGGCGACGCTGACAGCGTGGCCGAGGCCGAGAGTCTGCTTCTGGCGGACAAAGTAGATGTTGGCCATGTTGGCAATGCCAAGGCACTCTTCCAGCATCTTCTCCTTGCCAGGAGCGGCCAGCTTTTCCTCCAGCTCAGGGCTGCGGTCAAAGTGGTCTTCAATGATGCTCTGGTTGCGGCCCAGGATGATCAGAATATCGGTGATGCCAGAACGCACGGCTTCCTCCACCAGATACTGGATGGCAGGCTTGTCCACGATGGGGAGCATCCCCTTGGGCATTGCCTTGGTGGCGGGGAGCACGCGTGTGCCCAGACCCGCAGCCGGGATGACGGCTTTCGTGACTTTTTTCATGATTTGGACTCCTTCACAATTCTCTATAATGCGCAGCTGAGATCTCAGCCGGAAACGATGTCAAGCAGGGCCTGCATATTGGGTCCAAGCAACAGGGTGAAAGCGCTGCCCAGAACGAAGAGCAGAGCCAGGCTGCCAAACACGGCGGCCAGGCTGGTGCCGCCCTGTGCGCTAAGAACGGCCCGACGCTGCTCGGCATCCGGAAACTCGTTCTGGATGCGGCGGATGCGGGCGGCCGCGCTCTTGCGGTAGAGCCATTTGCCGTACATGCCCCGCAGCACCATCAGCAGAAAGCCCAGGAACGAGCACACCCGCGAGAGCATCAGCAAAGCCGAATTGCTCAGGCCGGGAGAGAGGCTGCTGCCGGTGATCTGCAGCATATCAATAAAGTAAGGGGCTGAGAGCAGCAGCTCGGCAAACAGGAAACCAAAGGCGGGCTTCCATGCCTTGCGGTAGAAGAAATAGAACGGGCCGAACAGCAGAGCGGAAAAGCTCATGGCGATCTTGCTGTGGGTCAGCTCCATCCGGCTGTAGGTCGTCATGTAAGACGGAGCCGAGCGGCCGATGTAGGCATTCCAGTCCTTGCAGGAGATGCCGTCCATCTGCTCTTCCTTGCCAAAGGCGGCCTGATAAGCCTCCTTGAGCGGGTCGGGCACATTGCCCTCCTCAAACTGGCGGTAGAAGCTGGCATAATCAAAATCCTGCTCTTCTTCAGCGCGGTCGTTGGGCTGCTCCGCACCCTCCGGGGGCAGCTTGGCCCCGCAGCAGCGGCAGTGTTCTTCGCTGCGCAGGGTGCGCTCGCCACAGCTGGGGCAGGTGCGCAGCTCATTTTCCTGGTACGGGAATTTCCATTCGTACCCTGCTGCGTGGGCCGGGCTGTGGATGCAGCGGCCCAGTTTCTCATAACAGGTGCGGTGATAAGGCGCGCCGCAGTCGGGGCAGACAACGATGTCGTCCCGGAGGGTGAGCGGTTGGCCGCAGCCCTCACACGGGCAGCCATAATATTTCGGCATAAGTTCCTCCCATAAAATAAGGTAGTTGCTGTTATTATACTCCCCCAAAAGGGAAAAGAAAAGGTGAAAATCTTCAAATTTCCAGCATGATAGTAAATTTTCCCCTTTACTTTACCATGGATTCTCGGTATACTAATGAAGTATCTGTGTATAAACTGTATCTTTTACCGGTTTCAATATATAGGAGAGGACTAGACCATGATTACCACTGACGAACTGAAAGTGCAGCTGGCCGATTACGGTACCGCTGTCAAGGATCTGGAAGAGGCTCTGGCCATTGATGCTTCCCGCAAGCGTGTGCAGGAGCTGGAGCATACCATGTCCCGCCCCGGCTTTTACGATGACGCCGAGCTGAGCAAAAAGGTGTTTGACGAAGTCGGCGACCTGAAAGGCAAGCTGAACCGCTTTGAAAAACTGCAGGGCCTGTACGACGACGCCGAGACCATGCTGGTGATGCTGGACGAGGAGTACGACCCCGAGATGGTGCCCGAGGCGGAGGAAGCTGTCAATGCCGTGGGCAAGGCTGTGGACGAGCTGCAGCTGATGACCATGCTGAACGGCGAGTATGACCACAGCAACGCCATCCTGACGTTCCACGCCGGTACCGGCGGCACCGAGGCACAGGACTGGGCCGAGATGCTCTACCGTATGTACAACAAGTGGGCCGCTGCCCATGGCATGAGCGTGGAAGTGCTGGACTATCAGGACGGCGACGAGGCCGGCATGAAGAGCGCTTCCATGATGGTCAAGGGCGCAAACGCCTACGGCCTGCTCAAGAGCGAGAACGGCGTCCACCGTCTGGTGCGCGTCTCTCCGTTTGACGCCAACGCCCGCCGCCAGACCAGCTTCGCCTCGCTGGAAGTGATGCCTGAGCTGGACAACACCATCCAGGTGGACATCCGCCCCGAGGACATTGAGATGCAGGTCTACCGCTCCTCTGGTGCCGGCGGCCAGCACATCAACAAGACTTCTTCCGCAGTCCGTCTGATCCACAAGCCCACCGGCATCGTGGTCAGCTGCCAGACCCAGCGCAGCCAGTTCCAGAACCGTGACTACGCCATGGAAATGCTGAAAGCGAAGCTGTATCAGATCGCAAAGCAGCAGCACATGGACAAGATCGAGGACATCAAGGGCGTCCAGAATGAGATTGCCTGGGGCCACCAGATCCGCAGCTATGTCTTCATGCCCTATACCATGGTCAAGGATCACCGCACCAACTACGAGACCGGCAACGTCGATGCCGTGATGGACGGCGACCTCGACGGATTCATCTTCGCTTACCTGAAAGCCGCTTCCCGTGGCGAGCTGCAGGACACCTGATAGCGTCCTCGCCCTCTCCGTCTGCTTCGCAGACACCTCTCCCAAAGGGAGAGGCAAGAACGTCCCGGCAAGCCCCTTGGCTCTCCCTCTGGGAGAGCTGGCGCGTCAGCGCCTGAGAGGGCGAGCAATCTAAAAATTAGCAAAGGCACCCACCGTTTCACGACGGCGGGTGCCTTTTTGCTTGCAAAACACATCGGGATAAAGTATAATGAGCTTGGGATAGCTTGGCAATTTTATTATTTGGAGGTGTTTTGCATGAAAAAGAAATTTGCGGCGATTCTCTGTACATTTGCTCTTCTGGCAACGTGCTTGTGCTTTTCTGCATTTGCGGCGGGAAAACCAAGTATCGAACTGATGTCTCTATATGCAACTTGGAACAGCAATCGTGTGTACGCCCCTAAAATATGTTTTCGCGTGAATTCTGCGAAAACCATCAAGTACGCGGACTGGTACATTACGGCTTACAATCGTGTTGGAGATAGGATTTCAGATGATGTATTGGGCGCGACTAAAAAATTGACGGAGATAGGGCCGCTCACGACATTTTCGTTGCAAAGAAGTTCGGAGTATCCGCTAGAGACTCAATATGATGCATCAGAGGATAGCCCGTTTCGTCATTATAAAAGAGCTCCTTATAAAATTGCTATTGGTGATGATGTTTGTTGGGTTTTTCAAGATGAGTATGATAACTTTTTCGTTTGTCCGAGCGGAAATAGCTCGAATGAATGTGTTTATCTGAGCGAAGATGAAATCGTTAATGCAATGTTTGATTATGATGTTGCAGAATTTCCGGATATTGCTTGGTATAGCAGAGTAGTTGATTATTTACAAGTAGATAAAGTGGTACTTACTTATATAGATGGAACAACAGAGACCTTGACGAATGTTGATTCCAAGTATCGCGATATGTCTCTGCAAAACCCGCCTTTCGTCCAGCAGCTTGCCCAGTATCAGGCAGTGTACAACTATCAGGACTACCTCAATTGTAACCCGGATTTGGCGACGCAGTTTGGCGCAAACCAGAAAGCGCTGTTTGAGCATTTTGTAACGCAGGGCATGAAAGAGGGCCGGCAGGGAAGCGCAGAGTTCAATCTGAATGCCTATAAAGCGAATAACCCTGATTTGGTTGCTATGTTCGGTGACGACAACGTGAAATATTACGAACATTTCATTTCTTCGGGCAGGGCTGAGGGCCGCGTGGCCGTCTGAGAGGATTTCCTGCGACCTGTAAGAAAATAGAAAAAACGGAAAACGCACTCGTGTGGGAGAATCACTCCATCACACGAGTGCGTTTGATTTTTTAGTGTCCCGCTTTGCTGGGAATCTCCTGCAACTCAAAACGGTACTCCTGCGGGCAATCCGGGTACTTTTCTTGATCCACCTTGCTCAGAAACATCTCCAGCGAGCGGAGCCAGAGCCCGCCGTCGCCGTAAAGCTTGCGATAAATGACAAACGGGCCCCAGTCTCGGAATCGTTGGCGACCCCCTCCACCAGATAATAGTCCCCTTTGAAGTGGCGGTATACCCGCCCAATCTGCAATTCACGCATGAGCAAAACTCCTTTAGGTCAGGTCTGCCAGAATATCCGGCCAGAGAGCTTCTTCCTGCCGCTGGGCCGCGAAGAAACAGTCCAGATACATTTTGTTGGCAGCGGCCAGAATGGTGCTGCGGAGGAGCCGTTTCTCGGTGGCGGCATCCACAGCGAGGTCCCGGATGGTATTGCGCGCCCGAAAACAAAGGCAGGCAGTTTTCCATCTCGTCGCAGAAGTAGTTGTAGGCTTCCTCGGCGGTGCAGTGCGCGCGCTGCATCTGGAACAGCGCGTCGATGTTTTCCATCGAGAGCACGGTCTTGGAAACCGCAATATACATGAGAGAAGCAAGCTGCTCCCGGGTATACTTCTTTTTGACGGGGTGACTGATGATGCCTTTCTTCACATAGTTGCTCACCATGGAGGGGGTGAGCTCCACCCCGGGGAAATCCCGGAAATAGCCGTTGATGAACTGGACGGTCTGGTCCAGATACAGCCCCACCTGGGGCAGGTCACTGTACCGGGGCAGGGCAAAGCCTGCGGCACAGGCCGCAACGCGGCGGTTCAATTCCTGTTTCATGCTGCCAGTATAGCGCATTTTAAAATGAGGGTCAACGGGAAAACAAAAACTTTTTAAATAATTTTTGAAATCTGTTGACAGGTTTTTGAAAAACTGATATAGTGTTTTTACAACCAGAGAAAAAAGCGGCAGACGTCCGCTTGTAAGATAGGGAGAATTGCTATGAAAACCAAGATCGTTGTGGACTCGGCTTCCAGCCTGTACGCATTGAAAGGTGTGGACTTTGCCTGCGTCCCGCTCAAGATCATCACGGACGATGCCGAATATCTGGACGATGGCACGCTGGATACTGTGGGCATGGCCCGGACCCTGCGCACCTATAAGGGGAAAACGTCTACTTCCTGCCCCAATGTCAGCGATTGGCTGGCCGCCTATGAGGGGGCCGATGAGGTCTATGCCATCACCATCACGGGCACTCTCTCGGGCAGCTACAATGCCGCCCAGCTGGCGGCGGAGGAGTACCAGCAGGAGAACCCCGGCAAGCGGGTGTTCGTGCTGGACAGCCTTTCCACCGGCCCGGAGCAGTACCTGCTGGCGGAGCACCTGCAGAGCGAGCTTGCCGCCGGGCACGAGTTTGACGCCGTCTGTGAGGAGATGCTGCGCTACCACAAGCACACCCATCTGCTCTTTTCGTTGGAATCGCTGGCCAATCTGGCCCGCAATGGCCGGGTGAAGCCCGCCGTGGCCGCTGTGGCGCGGATGCTGGGCATCCGGGTCATCGGGCAGGCGAGCGAGATCGGCGAGCTGGATGTTCTCTGCAAGACCCGCGGGGAACACGGTGCTCTGGAGCGCATCGTGCTGGAGCTCAAGGACCACGGCTACAACGGCGGCAAACTGCAGATCTCTCACTGCGACAACCCTGCGGCGGCCGAGCGCCTCAAGCACATGGTGCAGGCGGTCTTTGACGGGGCTAAGGTAACGGTGACGCCCTGCGGCGGCCTGTGCAGCTACTATGCAGAGCTGGGCGGCCTGCTGGTGGGCTATGAGGACGGCGAAGCCTGAGCTTGATAAAACGGGAAAAACGCGCTATACTATCTTCATTCCAAAGAAACTGACCGGGGAGAGAGGTGGCGCGGATGTTCTTTCGACTGCCGATCGTAAAATTTTTCAGCAGACTTCTCAACAGGGCTACCATTACGGTGGCCCTTGTTCTGTTGCAGGCGGGCTGGCTGCTCTGGGCGTTCAGCTACCTGACCACAGGCCGGATATGGGTCAATGCGGCACTCCGGCTGCTCAGTCTGCTCATCGTGCTGTATCTGGTCCGCAAGGATGAGGACAGCTCTTATAAGATCATCTGGATCGTTCTGATCGGTCTGCTGCCGCTGCTGGGCGGAGCCTGTATCTGGTATTTGGCAACAAAGCACCCTCCAAAGGGATGCGCCGCCGGATGCAGAGCGTGGAGAAAGCCCACACGGGAGATCTGGCCCAGCAGCCCGGGCCGGCGCGGCAGCTGGCGGGGGATCATTTTTCCGGCCTGAGCCGCTATGTGGCCCGGTACGGTCCGTTCCCGGTATGGGATAGGACACAGGCGCGGTATTTTTCCTGCGGAGAGGCCATGTACCCGAAGCTGCTGGCCGATCTGGAAAAAGCCAAGAGATTCATCTTTCTGGAATACTTCATTGTCCGCTCCGGCAAAATGTGGAGTGGCGTGGAAGAGATTTTGATGCGCAAGGCCGCGCAGGGGGTGGATGTCCGCCTGATCTACGATGATTTTGGCAGTCTTCTGGGCCTGCCCAAGGATTTCGTGGTCCGGATGGAGCGGCATCACATCCGCTGCATCCCGTTCAACCCGGTGGTGCCGCTGGTCTCCGTGGTGATGAACCACCGGGATCACCGCAAGATCGTGGTGGTGGATGGCAGTGTGGCCTACACGGGCGGCGTCAACCTGGCGGATGAATATATCAACGCGGAAAAACGCTTTGGCTACTGGAAAGATGCCGCCATCCGGCTGGAAGGAGCCGCCGCCTGGAATTTTACGGTCACATTCCTCAACGTCTGGAACGCGTTCCGCCCCAGTGAGACGGATTATACCCCCTTTGCCCCAACGCCGGAGCAACTGCCCGAGACTTCGGACGGGCTGGTGCAGCCCTACGCGGACAGCCCGCTGGACGAGGAAAACATGGCTGAGACGGTTTATCTGAACATTCTGGCCCAGGCCAAGCGCTATGTCTATCTCTATACGCCCTACTTCTCCGTGGGGCAGGAGCTGCTGGGGGCCATGAAAGGCGCGGCCAAGCGGGGCGTGGACGTCCGGCTCATCCTGCCCGGCATCCCGGACAAAAAGCTGGTCTTCCGGCTGACTCGCTCCTACTATGTGCCTCTCCTCCGGGCCGGGGTGAAAATATACGAGTACACGCCCGGTTTCCTCCACGCCAAGTGCTATGTCAGTGACGACCATGTGGCCGTGGTGGGCAGCATCAATATGGATTACCGCAGTTTGTTCCTCCACTTTGAGTGCGGCACCCTGCTTTACCGCAACAGCCAGATCCTGGCCCTGCGGGACGATGCCCTCAACACCCTGCGCAAATGCCGGGAAGTGCAGCTCTCGGACTGCCGAACCAACCTGCTGGGCACCCTGCTGGACAGTGTGCTCCGCCTGCTCAGCCCCCTGATGTGATTCGGTTGGATTCTGAACCATGAATATTCTTGGGAGCCTCCGGGTAAACTTTCCCCAAAAGCCTCCGCCTGATCAGGGCGGATGGAAAGGGGAGCGTAACAAATGAAACTGAAACACACGGCGCTTTGGAGCGGAGTGGTGGCAGCGGCGCTGCTGCTGACGGCCTGCGGCAAATCGAATTCCGGCTCCGGCAGTATGAGCTCGTCCGGCATGAGCAGCAGCACCGCCAGCACGGCTCAAAATGGGGCCTGGAAAACCGGCCTGGGAGTCCTGACCGAGACAACGGACGACCACCGCACAGGCAAGATCAACCTTGTGGCGGCGGCTGTCCTGCTGGACGGTGAGGGGAAGATCATCGACGTGACCTTTGATGAGCTGGAGAGCACCCTCTCTGCCGATGGCAGCGGGGTGCTCTCCATGCCTACGGATTACCGCACCAAGCGCCAGAAAGGGGACGATTACCCGTTGGCGGCGCCTCCGGCATCAAAAAAGGGTGGACGGAGCAGGCGGATGCCTTTGCCGACTACCTCAAAGGGATGACAGCCGAAAAAGTTGCCAAGCTGGAGACGGAGGAAGACGGGAAGCCCAAGGATGCCGACCTGCTTTCCAGCTGCACCATTGCCATTGACGGTTACCGGGACGCCGTTGCGAAAGCCTGCGCCAACGCCGAGGCGCTGGGTGCCGCCAAAGGCGACCGGGTCTCGCTGGGGATTGAGGCAGCCAACGCTTCTTCGGACGTGACGGCCACCGATGACAAAGATGTCAACGCGCAGGTGGATGTGACGATCGTGGCCCTGACCACCGATTCCGATGGCCGGGTGACCAGTGCCATCGGGGATATGGCGGAGCCCGCCCTGACCGTGATGTCGGACGGCAATGTCATGGCTCCGGACGCCGTGAAAACCAAGCTGGAGCAGGGCGACAGCTACGGGATGCGGGGTGCTTCCTCTCTGGGTAAGGAGTGGTACGAGCACAGCGAGGGCTTCTGCTCTTACCTTAAGGGAAAGACCGCTGCAGAGATCGCAAAGCTCCCGACGGATGGCTCGGATGCGGACCTGGCTGCTCTGTGCACCATTGATGTGACCGAGCTGCAAAAAGCCGCCGCCAAAGCGCTGGAAGAAGCAAAATAAAGGATGATTTTTGAAGCCGCTCTGCAAAGGGCGGCTTTTTGCGATGTTTTGGAGAAAACTTTGGCAGAATGCTCGAAGTTGCGGCGTGCACTTTGGATAGAATGCCAGCCAAAGAAATGGTATACTAAATATGATACGGCCATTGGGCCGGAACGGAAAAGGAGAAACGAACATGAAAACGAAATTTGGCATCGTGGGCTGCGGTTTCCTGGGCAATATCGTGGCAGACGCCTGGAAAAACGGTCTGTTGGAGGATTATGAGCTGGTGGGTGTCACCAGCCGTACCCCTGCTTCCAGCGAGAAAACTGCTTCCAACGTAGGCTGCAAGGCCTGTGCGGATGTGGAAGAGCTGCTGGCATTGGAGCCGGAGTACATTGTAGAGACGGCTTCGGTGGAGGCGGTCCGTGCCATGGCCACCCCGGTGCTGCGCCGGGGAGTCAACCTTGTGATCATTTCCATTGGAGCCTTTGCGGATCTGGATTTCTACGCACAGGTGCAGCAGGCCGCCCGGGAGGGCGGGGCAAAGGTGCATCTGGCCAGCGGCGCCATCGGCGGCTTTGATGTGCTGCAGACCGTTACCCTGATGGCGCGGGCCCGGCAGCTGAGTGAGACGGCAGGCATCGAGACGCACACGGGGGCCAAGGGCTTCCGCAACACGCCGGTGTGGGCCGACCACCTGCTGACAGATACCGAGAAGACAACGGTGTTTACCGGCAACGCCAAGCAGGCCATTGCCACATTCCCGCGCCGGGTCAATGTGGCGGTCGCTACCTCGCTGGCCACCACGGGCCCGGAGATCACCGGCGTGACCATGCACTCGGTGCCGGGCTGGGTGGGCGATGACCACCGCATCACGGCCGAGATCGAGGGTGTCAAGGCAGTGGTGGACATCTGCTCCAGCACCAGTGCCATTGCAGGCTGGAGCGTTGTCTCCCTGCTGCGCAATCTGGCTTCGCCTGTCTGCTTCTATTAAAAAGGAGGAACTTTGCCATGTTTGAAAAACTGGTTGCCATTGAGCCCGTCAGCCTTATCCCGTCCGCTGAAGAAAAACTGCATGATTATGCTAAGGAAGTCGTCCTTTACCGGGATATTCCGGCGGATGACGAAGAGATCGTCCGCCGCATCGGGGACGCGGATGCCGCCCTGTTGAGCTATACCTCCCGCATGGGCAAAAATGTCATTGAGCGCTGCCCCAACCTCAAGTACATTGGCATGTGCTGCAGCCTCTACTCGGAGGAGAGCGCCAATGTGGACATCGCATATGCCCGCCAGCACGGCATCAAAGTGCTGGGGATCCGGGATTACGGCGATAAGGGCGTGGTGGAGTATGTGCTCCACGAGCTGACTGGGCTGCTCCATGGCTTTGGAATGCCCATGCTGCGGGACGAACCGGTGGAGATCACCGGCCTGAAAGTGGGCATCGTGGGTCTGGGCGTTTCCGGTAAAATGATCGCCGATGCACTGGCCTATCTGGGGGCCGAGATCTCCTACTACAGCCGCACCCGCAAACCGGAGGCCGAGCAGCAGGGGATGCAGTACAAGCCGCTGGCTCGGCTGCTGGCCGAGAGCGAGGTGGTGTTTACCTGCCTGAATAAAAATGTCCTGTTGCTGGGCAGGGAAGAGTTTGCCCGGCTGGGTGCGGGAAAGGTGCTGTTCAACACTTCCATCGGCCCCGGCTTTGATTCTGAGGCTCTGGAAGCATGGCTGGACCAGCCCGGCACTTATTATTTCTGTGACACCCGCGCCGCAGCCGGCCCGGTGGCCGAAGGCTTCTTTGAGCGGCCCAATGTCCACTGCGCCAATGTCTCGGCAGGCCGCACCAAGCAGGCCTTTGTGCTGCTGAGCCAGAAAGTGCTGGCCAACATTGAGGCGGCGCTGGCAGAGTAACCCCGCGGTACTTGTGCAGATTCACCGCCATAAGGGCAGAATGTCCCTCTCAAACCGTCAAACTGCGAAAAAACGCGTTTGCCTCTTGCAAAACGGAGGCAAACGCGTTATTCTATAGTCACAGTTTAACAATTTAGCATGGTAAAGCGGTGAAACGAAGCCGCCCGCCCCGATCGTACGGGGCTGGTGCCATGGGACAATGAGAGGGGAATATCTTATGAAACGAATCGTATCTGCATTTCTGGTCGGTGCCATGGCACTGAGCCTGGCTGCCTGTGGTGGTGCTTCCAGCACGGCTGCTTCTTCCACGGCTTCCAGCGCGGCGGCTGGTTCTGCCGCTGCTTCCGCTGTCTCGGACGCGGACAGCGACCTGGCCTACCTCCAGTCCAACGGCAAGATGGTCATTGGCTACACCGTGTATGAGCCCATGAACTACACCGATGCTGACGGCAACTTTACGGGCTTTGACACCGAGCTGGCAACCGCCGTCTGCGAGAAGCTGGGTGTGGAGCCGGAGTTCGTGGAGATCAACTGGGACACCAAGGAGACCGAGCTGGCCGCCAAGAGCATCGACTGCATCTGGAACGGCCTGACCCTGACGGATGACCGTGAGGAGAACATGGCCTGCACCAAGCCCTACGTCAAGAACGCACAGGTCGTTGTGGTCAAGGATGGCACCGAGTACACCTCCACCGCAGACCTCGTGGGTAAGACCGTGGTCGCCGAGGCCGGTTCCGCCGGTGAGACCACCATCCAGGAGGACGAGAACCTGGCACAGGCCGATTACGTTTCCAAGAGCGTCCAGACTGACTGCCTGATGGAAGTCGCCGCCGGCACCGCCGACGCTGCTGTGCTGGACCTGACCCTGGCTTCGGCCATGATCGGCGAAGGCACCGATTACGCCAACCTGAAAATGGTGGACGAGCTGAACGTGGAAGAGTACGGCGTGGCATTCCGCAAGGGCAGCGATGTGGCCGCCGCTGTGGACACCGCCTTTGACGAGCTCAAGGCCGATGGCACCATGGGCGCTCTGGCCGAGAAATATGGTCTGACTCTGGCAGAGTAAAAACCGAACGTACGTTTGAATTGATGGGTGTGTATTTGTGGCTGTGATTCTTGAGCGCCTTTCCGGCGCGTTTCTGCTCAACTGTGAGCTCTTTTTCTGGACACTGGTGTTCTCCCTGCCGCTGGGGCTGGTGGTGGCGTTTGGCTCCATGAGCCGCTGCGCCCCCCTGCGGGGGGCCGTCAAGACGTTCGTCTGGATCATCCGCGGCACCCCGCTGATGCTTCAGATCATCGTCATCTATTTAGCCGGGCCTGATGGGCTTCAATAATCCCTGGCCCTCCGGCTCCAATGGCCGTCTGGTGGCGGCGGTGGTGGCTTTTGCCATCAACTACGCCTGCTACTTCTCGGAGATCTACCGCGGCGGCATCGAGGCGGTGCCCAAGGGCCAGACTGAGGCCGGGCAGGTGCTGGGCATGACCAAGACCCAGATCTTCTTCAAGGTCACATTGCTGCAGGTGGTCAAACGGATCCTGCCTCCCATGGGCAATGAGATCATTACCCTGGTCAAGGATACCTCGCTGGCCAACACCATTGCAAACAAAGAGATCATCATGATGGCAAAGGAATACAGCGCAAAGGGCCTCATCTGGCCTCTGTTTTCCACCGCGATCTTCTTCCTGGTCTTTGTGGGAGCCCTCACGCTCCTGTTCAACTGGGCTGAAAAGAAAATGGACTATTTCCGCTGCTGAGGAGGGCGAAACATTATGGCATTACTCGAAGCCTCCGGCATCGGGAAAAATTTTGAGGACACCAAGGTCCTCAAGGACATTTCACTGACTTTGGAAAAAGGCGAGGCGCTGGCGATCATTGGTTCCTCCGGTTCTGGCAAAACCACGCTGCTGCGCTGCCTCAACTTTCTGGAGCGGCCGGATACCGGCGTCATCAAGGTCAACGGTGAGACCATGTGGGATGCCGCCGACCCCGCCACCCAGCGGGAGAGCGAGATCCGCAAAAAGCGGCTCCACTTCGGCCTCGTGTTCCAGAACTTCAACCTCTTCCCGCAGTACACGGCCCTGCAGAATGTAATGTTGGCCGGAGAGCTGCTGGCAAAGGAGCGGCCGGATTATAAGACCAACAAAAAGGCCATCCACGCCGAGCTGGAAGCACAGGCCAGAGAGCTGCTGGCCCAGATGGGCCTCTCGGAGCGGGCAAACCACTACCCGCACCAGCTCTCCGGCGGCCAGCAGCAGCGCGTGGCCATTGCCCGCGCGCTGGCTCTCCACCCGGACATCCTCTGCTTTGACGAGCCCACTTCCGCGCTGGACCCGGAGCTGACCGGCGAAGTCCTCCGGGTGCTGCGAGACCTGGCCGATCGGAAGACCACGATGATCATCGTCACCCACGAGATGCACTTTGCCCGCGACGTGGCAGACCGCATCCTCTTTATGGATGGCGGCGTGGTGGTGGAAGAGGGCCCTGCCAAAGAGCTCATCGACCATCCCAAGGAGGAGCGCACCAAACAGTTCCTGGCACACTATTCCGAATAAAACGCATCAGAAAAGCCCGTTCCGTGAAAGCTTCGCGGAACGGGCTTTTTGTGTCATAGGGGAGGAAAATCAGCGCTTGTGGTACTTGCGGTCCTCTTCCTCATAAACCGGCTCACAGGTCAGGTACATGCCCAGCCGTTTGATGGTATCGGTGTCCACACTGGACAGGATGACGGTCGAGTGCATGTCGCAGCCTTTCAGCTTGGAGAGCTGGCGCAGGGCCTTGGCGGCAGTCTCGTTCTCGGCAGCCGAGCTGGAAAGGGCAATCAGGATCTCGTCGGTGTGCAGGCGGGGGTTCTTGCTGCCCAGATAATTGGTTTTCAGGGTCTGGATGGGCTCAATGGCGCGGCAGGAGACGAGGTCTTCTTCCTGGTCGATGCCGGCCAGCTTCTTGAGGGCATTCAGCAGGGCAGAGGAAGCAGCACCCAGCAGAGGGCCGGTCTTGCCGGTGACAACGGTACCGTCCGGCAGCTGGATGGCGGCAGCGGGAGCACCGCCGGTCTTCTCAGAGATAGCGTGAGACTGCTGCTCTACCGGGCGGCTGCCCACGGTGAGGCCTGCCTGATTGAGGAGCAGTTCCAGCTTGAACAGCTCACTGCTGGCGTTTCCGCTGACTTTCTGGTCGCACAGGGCCTTGAAGTAGCGGCGGACGATCTCATTGCGGGAAGCCTCGCGGCAGACAGCATCGTCCACAATGCAGTTGCCGGCCATGTTCACGCCCATGTCGGTGGGAGAGTGGTAGGGGCTCTTGCCCGCGATCAGCTCAAACATGGCGTTGACCACCGGGAAGATCTCAATGTCGCGGTTGTAGTTGACAGCGGTCTTGCCGTAGGCCTCCAGATGAAACGGGTCGATCATGTTCACATCGTTCAGGTCGGCGGTAGCGGCCTCGTAGGCCAGGTTGACCGGGTGTTTGAGGGGAATGTTCCAGATGGGGAACGTTTCAAACTTGGCGTAACCGGCCTTGACGCCTCGCTTGTACTCGTGGTACAGCTGGGACAGACAGGTGGCCATTTTGCCGCTGCCGGGGCCGGGGGCCGTGATGACCACCAGCGGGCGCTGGGTCTCGATGTACTCGTTCTTGCCGTAGCCCTCGTCGCTGACGATGCGGGCCACATCGTTGGGGTAGCCGGGGATCTTGTAGTGGCGGAACGTCCGGATGCCCAGCCCGTTGAGCCGCTGCTCAAACTGCTCCACCTCGGGGGCGGCGGTGTACATGGTGATGCAGACACTGCCCACAAACAGGCCAACGCCCTGGAACGCGTCGATGAGGCGGAGCACGTCCAGATCATAGGTGATGCCGTAATCACCGCGAACCTTGCTGCTGATGATGTCCTCCGCGCTGATGACGATGACGATCTCCGCCTGGTCTTTCAGCTGGAGCAGCATCTGCAGCTTGGAATCCGGCTGGAAGCCGGGCAGCACGCGGGAGGCGTGGTAGTCATCAAACAGCTTGCCGCCAAACTCCAGGTAGAGCTTGTTGTCAAACTGGGCAATGCGCTCCCGGATGTGCTGGGACTGCATGAGAAGATATTTATCGTTGTCAAAGCCTTTTTTCATTCGTTGACCCCTCTTCCTGTTTCAATAACACAATGTTAATAGTATACCACACCAATTACGGCTCTGCAATTGGATTCTGCGAGAAAATGACAAAAACCGCAGCCTGCCTGCATAAGACTGCAAGTGGACTGCGGTTTTGAAAATCGGTCAGACGCGCGGCACGGGGGAGGGGATGTTCTCCCGCTCACAGACGGTCTGGATGAATGCCCGTACCTGGGGCAGCTCCGTTTCCCGCCTGCGCAGCCTGCGATCTCGCCCACGGCCATGGTGCCCTTGGTGGCCTCCTCTTTGGTGGTAGCGCGGCCGGACTTCTGGGCCACTTCCTCGGGGCAGGAGCAGATCGTTTCGCCGTTGACCAGGTAGATGCCGTTTTCACACTCGGTTTCTGTGGCAGCCCGCACCAGAACGATGGGATTGGAGGCATCCAGTATGATATTTGTAGAATACGGAATTTTCATCACATCCATTCCCCGGAAGAATGGATGCAAAAAGGCCGCCCATCCCCCGGCGGGAGGAAAAAAGCGGCCATTTGAAAAATAGATTCAGTTTTTGTGTTCCAGCGTATCGCGGAGAGCCTCGTGCTCCTCGTGCAGTTCCTCTTTCAGCAGGTGGTCGATCTCGCCTGCTTCCTGCCGGATCTCGGCAAGGTCCTGCTCAATGGCGGGGTTGTCCTCCAGATCTTCCCGAATGAACATCAGCGCGAAGCAGATGACCAGCAGCAGGCAGGACCACCAGATGGCCCGGGTGGCAAAATGCTCCACGGCCACCCAGCCAAGGCCCGCACCCACGCCAAACAGGAAGATGATGTCCAAATAATGGAAACTTTGCGCAGGGCTTTGGGGTCGTGCTTGACGATCCAGACAGCCAGAGCTTCCATGCCGCTGCGCATGTTGCCGATGCACATGGTGCTGGCATATGCATAGCCGTTCACCTTGCGGAACGTCTGTACCTGCATGGCGCAGGAGAACGAGACGATGGCGTTGGCCAGCAGGTTCAGCTCCTGCGGGAAAAATCCCACGCTGAACAGGAGCAGGATCTCTGCCAGAACGATCATCTGCCGCCAGTGCAGGGCTTTCAGGCTCTGGAAGTGTTCCCGGAACAGTTCCGCCGCCAGGATGCCGGAAGCGAAAGCGACCAGCGGGATCAGGTAATGAAGCGCTGTGAGAAAATCTCCGGTAAACAGGTGCTGGCTCAGCAACACGATGTTGCCCGTCTGGGCATTGGCGTAAACCTTGCCGCGGAAAAAGTAGGTATATGCGTCCTGTAAGCCGCCTGAAAGGGACAAAAACATGGCCGTGACGAACGATTCCGACATCTGGCCGTGCAGCAGGCGCTTGGACGCCGAGCTGGTCTGCATGGAGTATTCCACCTCTCTTAAATTTCAAAGACTGCCGCCGCAAAAGGCAGCTCCTTTATTATAAGCACATTCGGCAAAAAGCACAAGATAGATTCCGGGGTATGGCTGACATGTGGAAATGATATGCCAGCCAAAGGCGGACTCTGCATTTTTGCATTCTGGAGCCGGATGTGCTAGAATAAGGCCACACAATTCTGAACAATGCCAAAGGAGAGCATCCTATGCCGAATATCATCGAGATCACCGATTTTCACGCCCCGGAGTTGGACCCCTACGCCCGGCTGACCCAGAACCAGCTGCGCAATCGTCTGGAGCCGGAGAAAGGCATCTTTATTGCCGAGAGCCCCAAAGTTATTTCCCGGGCGCTGGATGCAGGCTATCAGCCGCTCTCCCTTTTGATGGAGCGCAAACAGATCACCGGTCCGGCGGCAGAGATCCTGACCCGCTGCGGAGATGCTCCTGTTTACACGGCGGATCGAGAGCTGCTGGCGGCTCTGACGGGCTTTGAACTTACCCGGGGCGTGCTCTGCGCATTCCGCCGTCCGGCAGCCCGTTCCGTGGAAGAACTCTGCAAAAATGCCCGGCGGGTGGCTGTTCTGGAGGGCATTGTGGATTCTACCAACGTGGGGGCCATCTTCCGCAGTGCAGCGGCCCTCAACATGGATGCCGTCCTCATCAACCCCTCCTGCTGTGACCCGCTCTGCCGCCGGGCGGTGCGGGTGAGCATGGGAACTGTCTTTCAGGTGCCCTGGGCGCAGATCGGCCAGACGCCCGCCGACTGGCCGGAAAAGGGAATGGAGCAGCTCCATGCGCTGGGCTTCAAAACGGCTGCCATGGCCCTGAGTGACCGTTCTGTCAGCATCGACGACGAACAGCTGGCCAAGGAACCCAAGCTTGCCATCGTGCTGGGCACCGAGGGCGACGGCCTGGCCTGCTCCACCATTGCCGCCTGCGATTACACGGTCAAGATCCCCATGTCCCACGGGGTGGACTCCCTCAATGTGGCGGCAGCCAGCGCCGTGGCGTTCTGGCAGCTGGGAAAGCAGTAAGAGCCTTTATTTCTCTTTTTTGCCGGGCAGAACATGGGCTTTGAAGCCTCCCACAGGGCGACGACCCGCTCCCGGGGCAGGTAATAAAAGTAGAAAAATTAACAAAGAAAAAAGACCCTCGCCTTACAGCCCGGCCTATCTTAGGCCGCTGCGGCGGGGGTCTTCGGTTCCTGCAAAAATCAGTTTTTTTCTTCGGTCAATTTGGTAATGAGCATCTGATAGATCTCATTGCCTTTCAGGATGAACTGCTTTTTGACCAGCTCGGCGCTCAGACGGTCCGGGGTGCCCAAATCCAGGCAGAACAGCTCCTGGTCCAGCGCTTTGACCGTGCAGCGGACGGAACAGTGCCCATCCTCTTTTTCGGTGATGCGGGCACTGTACTCTGCCTCTTTCCGGGCCCAGGTCTGGGCGCGCAGCACGGCAGCCACCGCTCGCTCCCGCACACTGCGGGGCAGATCGTAGGCCAGCTCCTGCGCTACCTTGCGGCCTTTCTCCGTGATGGCGTAGCGGTCGTTCTGCAAAGTGACAAGGCTCTGCCGGGTAATATCGTCCAGACAGGAGCCGATCTCAAAGTAATTGACCAGCGCTTCCTCCATCAGGGCGTTTTCGATCTCCGTCCGGGTAATGGGCCCGGCATTCTTGACCAGATAGCACAGCAGCAGCCGGATCTCGGTGCTGTTCGTCAGCCCGCCGGGACGTACTCCGGCAGTAAAAGCATCGTTGGCGGCCATCGTTCACACATCTCCTCTGGTTTTATTTTCTATTCCACCCTAGTATAAAGGGTTTCAGGCCGGATTGCAAGCCGCAACCGCAAAATCCGTCTCGATCCGTTTGTGGCTCTCCGGGGTGGAGTAGAGCCAGTGATTCAGGTGCCCCTCCGTGATGAAATACCGCAGCTCAAACCGGTGGCTCTGGCTCAGGCTGTGGTTGACGATGACCAGCTTGATCTTCATTTTGTCCGGGAGGATATTTTTGATGTAGACACTCACAGGCTGGCCGGGGTGCAGGTCGGGGCAGCTTTCCGCCAACCCGGCCAAGTTGGGCGCGATCTCAATAAAGGTGCCGTATTCCTCCACGCTCCGCACGATGCCCACGACCGTTTCCCCTACGGTAAAAGCGGCGGCGTTCTCGGCCCAGGTGCCCAGCAGCTCCCGGATGGTGAGCACGAACCGCCCCTGTACATCCCGGCTCTTAATGGCGCACAGAATCTGCTGCCCTACGCTGACCCGGTCAGCGGGGGAAGAAATGCGGCTGACGGACATGCAATCAATGGGCAAAAGGGCGCTGATGCCGCAGCCCACATCACAAAACGCGCCAAAGGGTTCAATATGGGTCACGGTGCACGGCAGGATATCGCCGGGCGTCAGGGTGTCGAGATACTCCGCCTTGCACATCCGCTGGGCCTCAGCCCGGGAGAGCCGGTAGAACGGCTGGCCGCTCTCATCGGTATCCAGAGATCAATGATAAAACAGGTGGGGCGGCCCACCCGTGTCAGCACGGCAATATCCCGCACCGAGCCGTTTTCCGCTCCGTCGGCACACTGGGCAAAGGGCATCACCGCTTTGGTGCCGCCCAGCTCAAAGCGGAGCTGCCGCTGGGTATCAAAGGCGAGGGCGGTGCTCTGCAAAATCTCGCGGTTGGCCATGGCGGCCCGCAGCTCCGCGGGGGAGAGGCGGTTAGCACTGCGGTAGTTGCTTTCGGTTCTGAATGTTTGCATCATCTTTCATTCCTCTTTCTCTTGTGTTTTGCCTGCGGTCCGGCTGGTGGCACCAGGCTGGTACACCATATGCGCAGCCGGCAGCAGATATTTGCATTTTGCACGAGTTTGGTTTATACTATATCTGTATGCGTGGGGTTGTGCCCCGCCCATACGGCCTGTACCACTTTGTACAAGCAGGAGGGATACACTTATGGACATTGCAGTGGGAGATACCATCCTCACCCGCAAAAAGCACCCCTGCGGCGCTGCAAGCTTTGAGGTGCTGCGCGTGGGCATGGATTTCAGGATCCGCTGCACGGGCTGTGGCCGCGAGGTCATGCTGCCCCGCGCAAAAATTGAAAAGAACATCAAAAAAGTCATCAAACCGGGCACGGTGTAGCGCCTTGCAGCTGTCAGCACATTCGGAAATTGTTGTAAGGAGAACTGCCCAATATGCCAAAACTGTTTTCCCAAATGGAGGCGGTCAGCCACCGGTTTGAGGAGCTTTCCATCCGCCTGAACCAGCCGGAAACGGCTGCAGACCCGGCGTTGTTCCGCCGCCTGATGCAGGAGTACCACGAGCTGGAGCCTGTGGTGGACGCCTACCGGAAGCTGGTTACCGCCAAAGATCATCTGGAACAGGCCAAAGCCCTGCTGGAGGGGGAGACCCTCGATGCGGACTTTAAGGAAATGGTACAACAGGAACTCGGCGAAAAGAGTCAAGAAGTGGCGGAGCTGGAAAATAATCTCAAAATTCTGCTGCTGCCCAAGGATGCAAATGACGAAAAAAGCGTGATTTTGGAGCTGCGCGGCGGAGCCGGCGGCGAGGAAGCGGCCCTGTTTGCCCACAGCCTGATGCGGATGTACAGCATGTACGTCCAGAGCCGGGGCTGGGAGTGGGAAGTGCTCAACCTCAACGAGACCGAGCTGGGCGGCGTGAAAGAGGCCATCATCGCGGTGAACGGGCGGGGCGCCTACAACCGCCTCAAATATGAGAGCGGTGTCCACCGAGTGCAGCGAGTGCCGGAAACGGAGACGCAGGGCCGCATCCACACCTCCACGGCAACGGTAGCCGTAATGCCCCAGGCCGAGGAAGTGGATTTTGCGCTGGACATGAAAGACCTCCGCATTGATACATTCCGCTCTTCGGGTGCCGGCGGCCAGCACATCAACAAGACTTCCAGCGCCATCCGTGTGACACATCTCCCCACCGGCATGGTGGTAGAATGCCAGAACGAGCGCAGCCAGTTCCAGAATAAAGATAAGGCCCTTGAAATTCTGCGCAGCCGCCTGCTGGCCCAGAAGCAGAAAGAGCAGCAGGACGCCATCAACGCCAACCGGCAGGGGCAGGTGGGTACCGGCGACCGGAGCGAAAAGATCCGCACCTACAACTTCCCGCAGGACCGCTGCACGGACCACCGCATTGGCCTGACGGTCCATAATCTGGACAAGATCATGGACGGCAATCTGGATGAGGTCATCGATGCGCTTGCCATGCGCGAGCAGGCTGAAAAGCTGCGCCAGCTGGACACGCAAAGCGATAGATAATACGCACGAAACGGTGTAAAGAAACTATACTTTACAGTAGAAAAGAGCGATGATTTGTATGAAAATAAAAACAGAACTTCGCCCGGCGGATGCGGCAGGCATCGCCCGCGGCGCAGAGCTTCTGCGGCAGGGAGAGCTGGTGGCTCTCCCTACGGAAACGGTGTATGGTATTGCGGCTGACGCCCGCAACGGGGAAGCCGTCAAAAAAATCTTTGTGGCAAAGGGACGCCCGCAGGATAACCCCCTCATCGTCCACATTGCAGGCCCGGACATGCTGCCCGGCCTTGTCAGTGAGGTGCCGGAGCGTGCCCAGCTGCTGATGGCGGCGTTCTGCCCTGGCCCCCTGACCATCATCATGCCCCGCGGCCCGGAGGTGGCAGCGGAGTGCTGTGCCGGTCTGGATACCGTGGGCATCCGGATGCCCAGCCACCCGGTGGTGCAGGCCATCATCCGGCAGAGCGGCTGCGCCTTTGCAGCTCCCTCGGCCAACCTCTCCGGCAAGCCCAGTCCCACCAACGCGCAGGATGTCTTTACCGATATGGATGGCCGCCTGCCGCTGATCTTGGATGGCGGCGAGTGCGCGGTGGGCGTGGAATCCACCGTCATCTCGGTGGTGGGCGAGAAGCCTACCCTGTTCCGCCCCGGTCATATTACATTGGAAGAGCTGGAACGCGCCCTCGGCGAGGAAGTGGAAGTTTCCAAAGCCATCCTCGAAAAGCTGCCGGAGGGCGCTGTGGTCCGCAGCCCCGGCATGAAGTATAAACACTACGCCCCCAAGGCGGATGTGACCCTGCTGGAGGGCAGCTTTGAGCAGTTCAAGGCGTATTTGGACGCCCACGCCGACCAGAACCCCAGCTGCCTCTGCTTTACCGGCGAGGCCGAAAAGCTGGGAGTGCCCTGCGTGGAGTATGGCCGCGAGGGCGATGGTGCCGACCAGGCCAAGCACATCTTCCGGAGCCTGCGGGCCCTGGATGAGCAGGGAGATTCCGTGGTCTATGCCCGCTGCCCCCAGAAAGACGGCCTCTCCATGGCTGTTTACAACCGCCTGATCCGGGCGGCGGCATTCCGGGTGATCAAGCTATGATCACGCTGGGCATTACGGGCCGCAGCGGCTGCGGCAAATCCACGGTCACGTCTATTTTTGCTGCACACGGTGTCCCGCTGGCCGATGCCGATCAGATGTCCCGGGAGATCTTGCTCCCGGGCTCGCCATTGCTGCCCCGGCTGGCGGAGCGGTTCGGGGACGATATCCTCCGGGCGGATGGCACGCTGGACCGCCGCCTGCTGGCAGACCGAGCCTTTGCAACGCCGGAGGGCAAGCGGGCGCTGGATGCGCTGACCCACCCGGAGATCCTCCGCCGCATCCGGGCAGCGAAACAGGCGGCGCAGGAAGCTGGAAACCGCCTCTTTGTGCTGGATGGGGCTGTCATTGTGGGCACGGAGGCGGAAGCGGAATGTGACCGGTTGGCGGTCGTGACCGCTCCCTTTGCCACCAGTGTGGCCCGCATTGCGGCCCGGGACGGCATTTCACCGGAGATGGCTGCCCGCCGCCTGAATGCGCAGACACCCGAAGAAACACTGCGTGCCCATGCGGATTACGTCCTTTGCAACGACGGAGCGCTGGAGGCGCTGGAAGCTTCCGCCAACACACTGTGTGAGCAGCTGCTGGCTGAGGCGGCCGGGAAAGACGGGGTGGCGCGTCCATTTTGAAAAAATTGATGAAAGCTCTGGTGCTTCTGGCGCTGGTGGGGATGGTGGTGCTCTCGGTGCCGTCGGTCCGCCGGGGCGTGGAGCGGCAGCTCTACCCCCGCAAATATCAGGCCCTTGTGGAGCAGTGGGCGCAGGTCTATCAGCTGGACCCGTTGCTGGTCTACTCGTTTATCCGCACGGAGAGCGGGTTTGACCCGGATGCCACCTCTACCGTAGAGGCCCGGGGCCTGATGCAGATGACGGAGGAAACATTCCTCTGGCTGCGGAGCAAGATCGCCCCGGACGAGGACCTGACATTTGGTGACCTCTACGACCCTGCCGTGAGCATCCGGTTTGGCTGCTACTACCTGCACCTGTGCATGGAACGCTACAGCAACGATGTAGCCACGGCAGCGGCTGCCTACCACAGCGGCTGGGGCACGGTGGATACCCTGCTGCAGATGGAGGAGCATTCCTCCGACGGGCAGACCCTGAAAGGCTTCCCGTACAACCAGATGCACCACTATGTGGAAAAGATCACCGCCTGCTACGGCGTGTACACCCGGCTTTACGGCACGCCGTGAGCCGGACAAAATTTGGTAAAACCGGCAGGGAAGACCCGCTGGTTTAAAATATCTAGGATAGAAAACAGAAAGGCAGGAGAAATTCTATGGCAGAAAAAACTCCGACCCAGCAGCTGGCCGAAAAGCTGCTCTATACCCCCGCTTACGCGGCGGACAAATCCGCAGATGTCAAAAAGGCAGCCGCCGATTTTGCAGAGGGCTACCGCAAGTTCCTCGATAACGGCAAGACCGAGCGCGAGGTGGCCGCTGAGAGCGAGCAGATGCTGAAAGACGCTGGCTACCAGCTGTTTGACCCCAAAAAGACTTACGCCCCCGGTGATAAGGTCTACTTCATCCAGCTGAACAAGGCTGTTGTGGCTTCCACCATCGGCACCCGTCCCTATGAGGAGGGCTTCCACCTGGTCATTGCCCACACCGACAGCCCCCGCCTGGATCTGCGCCCCAACCCGCTGTACGAGTCCGACCATTTCAGCTATTTCAAGACCCACTACTATGGCGGCATCCGCAAGTATCAGTGGGGCACCATGCCGCTGGCCATCCACGGCGTGTTCTCCCGTGCCGACGGCACCACCGTCAGCGTGAATGTGGGCGAGGACGAGTCTGATCCCGTCTTCTGCATCACGGACCTGCTGCCTCATCTGGGGGCTGAGCAGAACGAGCGGAAGCTGAGCGAGGGCATCAAGGCGGAGGAACTCAACATTCTCATCGGCTCCGAGGCTGTGGAGGATGCCGACATCAAGGAGGCCGTCAAGCTCAACACGATGATCCTCCTCAACGAGAAGTACGGCATCACCGAGAAAGACTTCACCCGCGCTGAGATCGAGGTCGTGCCCGCTTACAAGTGCCGTGACGTCGGCTTTGACCGCGCCCTGCTGGGCGCCTACGGCCACGATGACCGGGTCGATGCTTACCCCGCTCTGATGGCGGAGATCGAGACCAAGAACCCCGCGTTCACCACCGTCTGCGTCCTGACCGATAAGGAAGAGATCGGCTCCGACGGCGTGACCGGTATGCAGAGCATGTACGTCTTCCACTTTATGCAGCAGCTCTGCCGCGCCGCCGGTCAGGATGACATCATTGCATTCCAGAACAGTGTCTGCCTCTCTGCCGACGTGACCGCCGCTTACGATCCGTCCTGGGCCAGCGCCTTTGAGCCCAAGAACGGCACCTACGCAGGCCGCGGCATCGCCCTGTTCAAGTACACTGGCAGCCGCGGCAAGAGCGCTGCCAACGACGCTTCCGCCGAGCTGGTGGGCTATGTTACCCGCATGATGGACGAGAACGACGTGGCATGGCAGATCGGTGAGCTGGGCCGTCTGGATCTGGGCGGCGGCGGCACCATTGCCAAGTATGTGGCAAACCGCGGCATCCCCGTCATTGACATCGGCGTGCCCGTGCTCTCCATGCACTCTCCGTTCGAGATCATCCACAAGACCGACCTGTACATGGCTTACCGTGCATTCGTCCTGTTCAACCAGGCAGCACAGTGATCTGATTCTAATAGAATAAGGCTCAATGAAAACGCCCCGGAACGTCTGCACTGCAGACCCTCCGGGGCGTTTTTGCGCTATGGCAGCGGCACGACCTGCTCCACCGTACAGAATGCAAACCCGTTATCTTTGTACCATGCAATGATATCCGGCAACGCTTCCGCCGTAGTGCGGGTAGAAGAGGAGTCGTGCATCAGAACAATACACTGTGTCTGCTCGCCCGTTTCCCGCACGACATTGCGAAAAATAGTGCTGGCACTGGGCTTGCCGCCCACAGCATCCTCCGCGCAGACGTTCCAGTCTACCCACTGGTAGCCTTTCTGCTCCACTTCGGATTTTAATTGTTTCATCAGCCCTTTTCCGCCATAACGGCGGCTGACGGTATTGGTGCTTCCGCCCGGAAAGCGCAGATATCGAATGCTTTCGGCGTTGATGTAAGGACTGACGCGCTGTTTCAGCAGGGCGATGTCCTGCCAGTAGGCATCAGAGCCGCGGTAGATGTCGCTGTATTCGTGGGAGGCAGAGTGGAGCGCGATTTGGTGCCCGGCGGCGGATGCTTCCGCCAACAATGGCAGATATTTTTCGTTGTAGCCCGTGGCAACGACAAAAAATGTCGCTTTGACCCCTGCATTGTTCAGAGCCTCCAGCACTGCGGGCGTTGTTTTGCTGGGGCCGTCGTCAAAAGTCAGGCAGACCCATTTTTCGGGTGGTGCAGGCGGCTGTGAGACGGCGGGCTCAGAGCTGGGGGCAGGTGTGAGGAATTCCGTGTCCGGCACCGGGGTCAAATCGTTCTCCCGGCAGCCAATGAGCGGTGCCGCACCAAAGAAATTCCCGAGGCCAAACCCAAGCGCCGTGCCCAAGAACAACAGTGCTGCACCGAGCAGAAAATTCTTTTTGGAAAACCGCATCTCCAAAATCCTCCTTTGTAAGTTGTTTCTTGTTTCAAAGGGTCTTTTATAGGATATGAGCACCAAAAAAATCTATGAAAAAGCTTGACTTTCCAGGAGCAATATGATAATATACTCAAGCAGTCCGCACAACGGTTTCAACCTCAAAACCGCAGGACGCACCACCGATGTATGCGAAGGTGGCGGAACTGGCAGACGCGCACGTTTGAGGTGCGTGTGGTTTATCCTTGGGGGTTCAAATCCCCTCCTTCGCACTAAAGACCAGAACACATTGTGTTCTGGTTTTTTTGTTGTGCGGAGGAGAGGATTTGAACAGCACGGCCACGCCGTAGGCGGGGCAGTAAACAACAGCCCAGTGGGCTGTTTACGAGTGCGCTGGTTCTGGAAAGTCAGGAACGTCTACCGGGGGAAATAGGGGAATCGTGCGGCAAATGATTGACATTTTACATGAATCTTGCTAAACTAATCAAGTTGGTATGTGCGGAAGTGGCGGAACGGCAGACGCGCTGGTTTTAGGCACCAGTTCTTCGTGAGTGAGGGTTCAAGTCCCTTCTTCCGCATAAAGACAGATGAGCTCATCAGCTTTGGCTGAGGGGCTTTTTTTGTTTATAATTCGCATTTCTTTTGCACATACTACCCCCAAACCGCAAAAGGGGGCAAAACGCGTGGAAGAGCAGAACCGCAGGAGCGGAAGAGGACGGCGGGTGAAGCTGGCAGCAGTGTATCTGCTGGCGGCGCTGGCCGCCGCGCTGGGCTGGCTGAACGCCTGCCTGCCGGACCGCGTGTACCTGGAACCTGAGCAGGCCCTTGTGCTGCCCCGGTTTGGCTGGGTGGAGCCGCTGCGCCTGCACGGGAGCCAGAATGTTGTCAGCACCCGCGCGGTGGGCAGCTACCAGACCACGCTGGCCCTGGGCGGCTGGCTGCCCGTCAAGACCATCCGCACGGTGGTGACAACACGCCCCAGCGTAACCGTCTGCGGGACGCCCTTTGGGGTCAAGATGTTCTCCGAGGGGGCGCTCATCGTGGGCTTTTCCGATGTGGACCGGGCAGATGGCGGTACCGCTAACCCCGCCAAGGCGGCGGGCCTGCACCTGGGAGATCGGGTGGTCTGCATCGGAGAAACCGCCACAGAAAACAATGACGCCGTGAAAGCTGCGCTGGACGCGGCACAGGGAGCGGAAGTGGAGGTCATCTATATCCGCGGCGGGGAACAGCTGCAAACCACCCTGACCCCTGCCTGGGACGCCACGGCAGACCAGTGGCGGGCCGGGATGTGGGTGCGGGACTCCTCGGCAGGGGTGGGGACCCTGACCTTTGCCGACGAGAAAAAGGGCGTGTTCGCAGGGCTGGGCCATCCCATCAGTGACAGCGATACCGGGGAGAGCATCGCCCTGCGCAGCGGCGAGATCGTGCCCTGCCAGATCACCGGATGCAGCAAGGGGACGGCAGGCAGTCCCGGAGAGCTGAAAGGCCGCTTCCTGAGTGCCCACGCCATCGGCACCATCCGGATCAATGGGGAAAACGGGGTCTACGGCAGCACCCGCGCCCGGTTTGCAGGCCAAAAGATGGAGGTGGCCTTTGCGCAGGAGGTGGAGGCTGGGGACGCTGAGATCTGGACGACCACCTCCGGCGAGACGCCCCGGGCTTACCGGGTCAAAATTGAGAAGATCAGCGATGCGGACCCCCGCCGCAACATGGTCCTCCGGGTGGTGGACCGGGAACTGCTGGCCCAGACGGGCGGCATCGTGCAGGGGATGAGCGGGAGCCCCATCGTGCAGAACGGCCGCCTGGTGGGGGCAGTCACCCATGTGCTGGTCAACGACCCCACCCGGGGGTACGGCATCTTTGCGCAGACCATGCTGGAACAGGCAGAACGGGTGACCGAGTAAAATCTGGGAATTTATAGCAAAATAAATAAATCCAAAACGACATTACTTTCCTAAATATGTCAAAAATAACCATTGAAAAGAATGGAATAATATGGTAAAATATAAATCGTTAAGGGAACTGCACAGATTGAAGCACACATTGGAGGAAAGTACGATGGATAAAGTGAAATTTTTGATGTCGGATACCAGTGCAGAAGTCACGGCAGCCTGCCGCGAGGCGCTGGAGCTCAAAGGCGTCGAGGTGACGGTCGTGGAGAAAGACGGGCTGAAAGTCCTGCAGAAAATGCTCGCAGTGCGGCCGCAAGTGGTCCTGCTGGATGCATTTATGCCGGGGCTGGACGCGTTGGCCGTCAAACAGAAGTACAATGCCGCCGGGGAGCGCCACACCGCGTTTTTTGTGACAGGTGCGTTCCAGAGTGAAGAAATGGTGCAGGAACTGCTGGATGAGGGCTTCGCGTACTATTTCGTCAAGCCGTTTGACGAAAATGTTCTGGCCAGCCGGGTTCTCAAGGTGGCCCTTGGCCACGAGAAGCGCGTTCTGGTGCAGACCAGCGTGGACAGCGACGAGCTGACCGTTACCGAGATTTTGCACCAGATCGGTGTCCCTGCCCACATCAAGGGCTACCAATTCCTGCGGGACGCCATCCTCCTGACGATGGATGAACCGGATTACATCAATGCCGTGACCAAGCGCCTGTACCCGGAAATCGCCAAGAAAAACGGCACCACCGCCAGCCGGGTGGAGCGCGCCATCCGCCATGCCATCGAGGTGGCGTGGGACCGGGGTGACGTGGATACCCTGAACAGCTATTTCGGGTATACGATTCATAACCTGAGAGGCAAACCCACGAACAGCGAGTTCATCGCAATGATTGCGGATAAGATGCGGCTGGATAAGCGGCAGAGAGTAGGGTAAAATAAAAAACGGCCATAGCCGTTTTGAAATGAACCCCAAAAGTTAGACAAAATTTAAAATCAAGCAACCTGAACGGTCTGAATCCTGTATTGCACAGGCTCAGGCCGTTTAGTTTTAATTTGATTCGGCAGTTGTTGTAGTAATCGATATACTCAACAATGGCCTTTTCGAGCTGTTCAACGGAATCGAATTTTTCCAAATAGAACAGTTCCGTCTTGAGCAAGCCAAAGAAGTTTTCAGCAACCGCATTATCCAGACAAGTGGCTTTCCGGGACATACTTTGTGTAATGCCTTTCGCTC